>CALRRX020000443.1:0-3624 GCA_943370675.1 Reyranella massiliensis 521
GCAGAATCAATCAGGCGCTCGGCCACATAGAGTTCATTGTAAACGGGAAGTTGGACCGTGACTTTGGGCCAAGAGTCAGGAATGACTTGAGGTGTGGAAGCCCATTCTTTCCGGGCTTTCAGAAAATGAAACAACAAATGCACCTGCGCCAAACTGTAAATCAGGATAAACAGCATACCCAAGAAATACAGTCCGCAAAGGAAATAGAGGATAATCATTTAGGCATTGAGCTTGATGGAATCGTTGCCAATAATAATAGGCAAATCGATAATTCGGTTCTCTTCCGGCCCGTTTTCCAACTTTAACACCCCCCGAGGACACACCGCTGAGCAAACGCCACACCCAACACAGGACGAACGTACAATGTTCTGCCCTCGCTGCGCATAGGCCCGGACGTCAATTCCCATTTCGCAGTAAGTCGAGCAATTGCCGCAAGAAATGCACTGCCCGCCATTGGTTGTGATCCGGAAACGGGACTTGAATCGTTGCACGATCCCAAGATACGCCGCCAAAGGGCAACCAAAGCGACACCAAACACGATTTCCCATAAAAGGATAAAAGCCGGTTCCTACCACACCTGCAAAGGCCGAGCCGATGGCAAAACCGTAAAACGAATGTAGCTGATTGGTCACATTGCCCAAAAAGCTGAAGCCGGAAAAGTAATTGGCAATAGTCACCGCAGTCATCACAACTGCCAAAACCAACACGCCGTGAATGATCCAACGCTCGTATTTCCAGGCTTTGAGGGATTTGTCGGAAAGCTGCCTAAAAGGATCTCCGACAGTTTCGGCCAGACCTCCACAACCACACACCCAGGAGCAATACCAGCGCTTTCCGTAGAAATAGGTAAAAACAGGAACACCAACGATAATCAACAGAATCCCCCAAACCAGCATAAACATGCCCATTCCTCCACCGGAAAGGAAGGTAGAAATCTGATAATCGTAGAAGAAATCGTAGTCGAGGGGCCAGATATTTTTGAAATCAAAGTAAGGCTGGTTCAAAAGCACCAATATTTCCGGAATCAAAAAGGCAAAAGCTGTCTGGAAAAACATGACCGAAGCGGTACGAAGCTGTTGGTACTTATTGCCCCGGTATTTTCTGAACATTCGCACGCCCATCACCAAAATCGCCAGTGTGTACACCAAGCCATACAAAAACCACTGGCTGGCAGGGCCGCCGGAAAGCAATTTGGAAACAGGCTCCACCATCCAAACCAAGTTGACCAAATAGGCCGGAAACCAATAAAGTAAGATGTAAAAGAGAATCAGGTAGCCTCCGGTGATCATCCCCAACCAACCTTTATTTTTCAGTTTGGAGTGGAAAATCCCATTGTTTTTGATTCCTGTAGGCTCCTCAGCGTATTGCCGGAAATTGTACAAGTAGCCTCCCAATACAGCCAAGCCGATGGACAGAGCAACCCAGAGCCAAGGATTTTCTCTAACGGGACTGTTCGCGGAAGCCTTAGCCAAAACAAATCCATAATCATCCCAAATGACCTGATCCCAGAGTTGCTGGGCTTTCAGATTGTCATTGTAGGTATTAAAATTTTTCCCAAAAGCAGATAGAAAGGATAAGTTAGAGCCATATTCTTGAGCGTACATCGGGGCGAGAATTTCAGCCATTTTCTTTCGATGGATGTCCTTGGTATTTGCTAAAACCAATTCTTCACTCAGTGTATAGCTTCCCAAAAACGGAACCGTCGTAAAGACAGTCAATCCTATCAGAAACAATCCCAATCCTATTTTTTCTATCGTCTTCATACGCTTGCTCCGAATAGCTTTTGAATAAATGATTTTTTGGCAGGCTGAAAACTTCCGCCGAATTGCGTTTTGAATGCCTTTTGGATCTCCAGATAATACGGAGCAAAAAACTCAGGATCAAAGTTAGCTTTGTCGAGCTTGGTAATCACTTTTTCTCCAGACCACTTTTCCCGGATTGCCTGATCAAAGAATTCATGTCGGAGTCGAAAACCAAAATTGTTTATACCGAGAATTTGACCTGCTGAATTCATTAACATCCGAAAGCTGACTTTTCCAGAGGTGTGCTCCCAATAGAAACTTTTCACCTCTGCTTCATTCCAGTTGGCGGGAACAGTCCCGTAAGTTTGGTACTCGATATCCAGGAATTTGGCTGAGTTAAACCATATTCCGGGTTGGTAGGCAACAGGTCTTTTGCAAAGGTTATGTGCCAAGGTCTCTCCATGCATTCTTCCCGTGTACCAGACTTGCTCGATGGTCCTTCTGTCAGCGGCAGGTGGGTTTTCAAATTCAGCACAGTCTCCAATGGCATAGACATCCGGGATATTGGTTTGAAAGAAAGCATCCACTTTCACTCCTCGATTCACCTTCAATTCTGTATTTCTGAGGAAATCCACATTTGGACCTACCCCTGCGGTCAACCCCACAAAGTCGCATGAAATCTCCTCTCCCTTGGAAGTGACCACTCCTCGAACTCGGCCATTGGAGTCGGATAAAATCTCCTTTAACTCGGTCTCCAATCGCAAGTCGACATGATGCTCTCGGATATGTCGCCCCACCAAATTGGATTCTTCTTTGGGTAGCACATTGTCCCAAAATCCCTTTTCCCTCACCAAAAAAGTAACGGGAATCTTTTTGTAAGCTAGCATCTCGGCCATCTCGATCCCAATCAATCCGCCACCCACGATCACTGCCCGCTTCACACCTTGATGGGTATTCTCTTCCAAGAGTTCCAAATCCTGCTTGGAATACAGACCCTGAACTCCTTTAAGATCTTGACCCGGCCAGCCGAATTTATTGGGTTTGGAACCCGTTGCGATCACCAAGGTGTCATAGCTTAGCTTTTCACCCGAATCAAAGACCAAGGTCTTTTCAGCAAACTCCACCTTTTGAACCCAAGCCTTCTTTAACTCTATTCGGTTTTTCTCCCAAAACCAGGGTTCATACGGTTGTGTATGCTCAAATTTCATGTGTCCCATGAATACGTACATCAGGGCCGTTCGGGAGAAAAAGTAATCCGACTCACCCGAAATAACCGTAATACGTGCGTCGGAGTCTATTTTCCGAACATGTCTGGCGAGGGTAATCCCGGAAATTCCGTTTCCAATAATGACGAGGTGGCGTGCGGGCATAAAGGTGAGTTGAAGGCAAAAGTTACCCAAAAAATCGGGTTACTCGTTGAGATTCCAGTTGTAATCCAGATGGGAAACCTTGGCATTTGGTCTTATCTTGACCTTCGAGTACAAATTCAGAAAGTCAATCAGACTTCCTTTTTTGGTGAAATCTCCTTTAAACCAGAGGAAAATCGATGAAATCTGTACTGCGGTCGGAGTGATTTTGTTTCGGGTGGGGTCGTTGATAAATGAGATGGCTACTTTTTGCAATTGGGATTCTAGCTTTTCAGCGGTGAACGCTTCATTAAGCAATGGCGGACAAGAAACCGAAGCGCAGTTGATCGCGAAGTGGATTCGGGGTTCGTCAAACTCTTTTCTCAAGATTGAGTGTTCGATCTCGTCTAGGCTGGAAAGTACTCCTCCTATTTTGAAAAACTGGTAATGCCAGACATCCTTGATCAGGGGAATCTTTAACTTGGGACCCAAGTCCCGAATACTTTTCGTGGGGTAATTATCTACAATCAGTTTTA
>CALRRX020000444.1:0-3622 GCA_943370675.1 Reyranella massiliensis 521
CTCTTGCCACATCTCGGAATAAGAAATCCCCCACTTCAGTTTGGGCTTTTTGACTCGTCAGGAAAAAGGCAGAACGATTTCGGATGTCATAGCTGGTCACCAAGCAGGGCTTTTTAGCTTGACTCAGTCGAATTTCCCCAAAATAGGTCAACAAAGCTCTTTCAAGCTCTTTCTGCGAATAGCGCTCGTCACGGAGACCTCCCATTCGCTTGACTTTCTCGCCAATCGTCACGTCGAAAATCTCATCCCCCTGATCCAAGTACAGGTCAAGGGCGTCTTTTGCCGAAAATCTGTATCCGCTGTTAGCATCGGGACACAGCATGATCAAACCCAAAATACCTCCAGTGCTAGTACCTGCCACAAAATCGAAGTATTCCCCGATTTTGGCATCAGGATTATTGGTGAGCCGCCGAATTTGCTGCTCAAGGTAGGTGAGGATGGTTCCTGGTAAAATTCCGCGGATACCCCCTCCGTCAATAGATAAAACTCTTACTTTTTTCATAAAAATTAGGGTTAAAAACGAATTGGAAAATACTCCTCATCTCCCTCATTTCCAAAATTTTCCTTTCAGAATTAGGCGACAGACAGGATGAGTTAAGCCCAAAAAATGAGAACTTAACCCAATCTATTTTGGCCATCCATCAAAGAAGTAGCATAAACCCATCCTATTCCGTCTTCAACACTGATCTCCATTTTTAGAACCATGCGCGCCTCCATCCGACACCAGTATTGCTCTCCCACTTTACTTACCGTGGGAGAATTTGTCAAGCCCAGTCCAAAAGCAGATGAAGTACTGATCCGGGTCAAAGCCACCACAGTCAATCGCACTGACTTGGGTGTACTAACCGGAAAACCTTACGCGATCCGTGCCTTTTCTGGACTGACCCGTCCAAAGATCCCAGTCACCGGGACAGACTTTGCCGGTACAGTCGAGGCGATCGGACCCGAAGTCACCCGATTCAAGGTTGGGGACCGAGTTTGGGGATTTGAGGACATTGGGGCGGGCACGCATGCGGAGTATGTCTGCTTTTCGGAGGAAAAAGCCATTCTGCCCATTCCTGAGGGATGGGATTTTGCGGAGATCGTAGCCTGCGCCGAAGGGGCACACTACGCAGTCAATTTCCTGAATAAGGTCAACATTCAACCTGAAATGAGAATCCTTGTCTACGGAGGCTCGGGTGCAATCGGATCTGCCGCGATCCAATTACTGAAAGCTCGCGAGGTAAAAGTCACCGCTGTCTGTTTTGAAAAAGACCTCGAACGAGTACGTGCATTGGGGCCTGATCGGGTGATTGCTTTGGAAAAGGAAGATTTTACCAAAGAGGAAAAAATCTATGACCTCGTACTGGATGCCGTGGGGAAAAGCCGATTTTCCCTGTGCAAACCCATCATGAGTCCAAAAGGAATCTACATATCTTCAGAACTCGGACCCAATTGGGAGAATATCTGGCTGGCGTTGATTACTCCTTTGGGAAAGGGAAAACGGGTGATTTTTCCACTTCCTATGGACATTTTGGGGAGTATGAAATTGATTCAAGGCTTGATCGAAAAAGGTCAATTTCGGCCTTTGATTGATGACAGGAGATTTACCTTAGATCAGGTTTCTGCTGCTTTTTCTTACGTGGCTTCGGGACAAAAAATCGGAAATGTGATTCTGGAAATACCCTAACTATGCCTCAAAAAGTATTTTGAATTGTCCCTACTCATTCTTTGCAGGCACGGTACTCTTCACATTTTCCAGCTTAAAAAGAATCAAAGGAATCACAACACCTAGCGTGATAGCCAAGAGGACAAAAACCGTCATGGTTCCATTGTAAATGGTCTGATTCACGAGTTGGGTGTAATTTTCATCCGGAACTTGGGCCAAGGACATTAACCCCAAAATTGAACGGTAAAAAAACACACCCGGAACCAAAGGAATCACCGAAGGAATGGTAATCATCATCGGGATGATCTTTTTCCAATTTCCCAGAAATACTCCCGAAAAGCCAATTACCAAACCCGCCAAAAACGTAGCGAAGACGATTCTAGCCCCCACTGCAGGAAGCATTAATCCGAATTTGGTCATCCCACCAAGGAACCCCACCAAGAAAATCATCCACAAGCTTTTCTTAGGTGCATTGAAAAGGACTCCAAACCCCACTGCAGCCACAGCACACCAAAAACCTTTGAATAAAGCCTCGAGAATTTCCATCAGAAAGGAATTTTGAACAAGTATAAGGCTGAAGCCAATCCCGCTGAAATGCTAAACACATGCAAAAGGGCATTGCCTGCCCGCTCTATTCCGGTAAGGATATATCCTGCAAGAAAATCCACAAACGCAATCACCAAAGGAACTCCTGGAATCAGAAAAAGCACACTGGTAGCCAAGGCCTGTTCATACGAACCGGAGATCCCTGCCAACCAAAATAAACCTACCACCGACGAGGCTGAAAAAGCACTCAAATAGGTCGTGATGTACGGATTTACCTTGAGTTTGATGAGTTCCTGCCTAAGAAAAAGCCCTAAAAAAGTGGCCAAAAAGGTAAGAGTCATCGCCAACCCACTTCCTCCAAACGTGAAGCAAAAAGCTGCTCCAGCCAAACTCACCACAGACAAGATCATCACCCTAGGATATCTCCCTTCGCCACTTAATGCTTTGATGTAAGACTCCAATTGCTCCAGGGATGGTCTTTCTTCTTTTACCCTCAGACTCAAATCAGAAATGTCGGATACCAAACGGAAATTGACCGCTGGAAGGGCTGGCTTACTCACTACCCCATTGAAAACGGGCCGATGATCGGCATATAAGCTGATCGAAAGATCCCTGGTGGTCATTTGATGGTGAATCTCACAACCAAATGCATTGGAAATCCGAACCAGCGCCAAATCGACCCGGCGGGTAGGAGCCCCTGCATGGATCATGGCAATACCCATTTCCAGCAGCAATTGGCCCAAGAGGTCATAATTTTGAATCTTCTGGTTTGTCATGCCTTCATTTTTCGCCTGGCTAAGATAAAAATTACCCCTTGGTTTTTCCCATTTGAATCGGCCATCTACCCAATTGAATTCAAGTAGCTTGGCTACTACCCTGAAAAAGATGCTCATAATCAGCTGATCAATTGACAATTATCATCAGGAATCACCAAAATTCAGGAGAAATTAATCCCTGCAAACAAAACAAAGTATTCACCTAAAATCGCAAAGCCATGAGCAATCTAGCTAAACACAATCGAGGTTTCTGGCCAAAAATGGTGCAAGATTTTTTTGGTACAGAAAATCCCTTTGACAGGGAAGATGCATTTTGGTTTCCTGAGAAATCAGTGGAGGTTCCATCGACCAACGTGATTGAGAATGAAAAAGAATTCAAGCTGGAGATGTCCGCTCCAGGCTTTGAAAAAAAGGATTTTAAAGTCGACGTGCATGATGGCGTATTGAGCATCACAGCTGAACGCAAAAATGAGACGGAAGAAAAGAAAGAAAACTACCGCAAAAAGGAATTTTCCTACAGCAGCATTCGCAGGTCATTTGCGTTGCCAGAGCATGTGAAGGAAGAAAACATTGACGCTAAATATGAAAATGGGATTCTTCGCCTGACTCTTCCCAAAAAAACCATCGCTACAGAGAAGGCGAAAAAGGAGAT
>CALRRX020000445.1:0-3611 GCA_943370675.1 Reyranella massiliensis 521
CCTTATGGGTCGAATATTTTTCTCAGAGTAGGCAAGTCCGGTGCTCAGCCTTATATCGAAGTGGCAGATTCGGGTTCTGGAATCGCAGAAGAGCATTTGGAACAGATTTTTGATCCGTTTTTTAGGGAAAAAGAAGCCTTGGATCAGGGAATTCCGGGTACCGGATTGGGTTTGGCCATCGTGAAAAAATTGGCTCAAGAATCCCAAATCAAACTTTCTGTGGTCAGCAAAAAAGACGTAGGAAGTACCTTTCGATTGGACTTTCCTTCGCAATCTTAAGCAAATCTTAAGAATCGCCTAAGATTGTCCTAAGCTGGGGGTTGCACTTTTGTACTTCACCTAGACTAGGATTCATGCTGGATCGGATCATTCAGTGGAGCATTTCCCACAAACTCATCATTTTCATTTTTATGGCTGCGTGGACAGGCTTTGGCATCTATGCCTTGTCCAATCTTCCCATCGGTGCCGTCCCTGATGTCACCAACAATCAGGTGCAGGTCATTACTACCTCCCGCAATTTGGCGACGGAGGATGTGGAAAAATTCCTCACCTATCCTGTGGAGTTGGAAATGGCCAACCTTCCTGGAGTGAAGGAAATCCGCTCCATCTCCAAGTTCGGTCTTTCTGTGGTGACGATTGTATTTGAGGAGGAAATGGGCACCTACTTGCCCCGTCAGCTGATTGCCGAGCGATTGAAAATAGCTGAAGGCAAGATCCCAGCAGGTTTTGGACAGCCGTTTATGGGGCCGATTTCCACGGGTTTGGGGGAAATTTACCAATACGTCATCGACGTCAAGCCAGGCTACGAAGACCGTTACAGCATCACCGATCTACGCACGATTCAGGATTGGGTGGTGCGACGAAATCTATCTGGAATCGAAGGGGTGATTGAGGTCAATACTTGGGGAGGTTTTCTCAAAGAATACGAAGTAGCCATCAATCCTGAGCGACTCAAGGCCATGAATGTCAATTTGGCTCAGGTCTATGAGGTCTTGGCTAAAAACAATTCCATCTCAGGTGGCAGCTACATCGAAAAGACGAACGAAAGCTTTTTCATCCGTGGTGAAGGACAGGTCAAAAGCCTGGAGGACATCGAAAACATCGTCCTGGAGGTTAGAAATGGCAGCCCGATTTACATCCGAGATATTGCCAATGTTCAGTTTGGTCATGCCAATCGCTTTGGGGCGATTACGGCCAATGCCGAAGGTGAAAAAGTACTGGGCCAAGTCATGATGCTCAAAGGCGCTGATGGTAAAGGCACCATAGACCGAGTCAAAGAGCGAATCGCCGAAATGGAAAATACACTTCCTGAAGGCGTGTTTATCAACGGGTTTTTGGATCGATCCGAATTGATCGGAAGGACTACTTTTACGATTACCGAAAACTTGCTCCTAGGCTGTTTGATCGTTGTTTTTGTGGTGGTTTTGCTCTTGGGCAATTTCCGTTCGGGGCTTGTGGTTGCTTCCGTGATTCCTTTGAGTTTGCTTTTTGCGCTTTCGATGATGTACATCTTTGGCGTCGATGCCAACCTGATGAGTTTGGGAGCCATTGACTTTGGGATTATCATTGACGGGGCAGTGATCATTGTGGAATACATCGCTTACCAGTTTTCCAAATCTTCTGCAGCCTTCTCTGGACTTTCCAACAAAGAAAGACAAGCCGAGAAAGACAAGATTTCCTTTACAGGAGCCTCCAAAATGATGCATTCGGCCATTTTTGGACAGATCATCATCATCATCGTATTCATTCCGATTCTGTCCCTTTCAGGTGTAGAAGGCAAAATGTTCCGTCCAATGGCAGAGGTGTTCAGCTTTGCATTGATCGGGGCGATGATTTTGGGATTGACTTATGTGCCGGTTGTTTCCTCCCTTTTCCTCAAATCCGAGGCTCCCGGACCTAAAAACGTATCCTTACGCCTCATTAATTTTCTCAATAAACTTTACGAACCGACCATCAACTGGGCACTGACCCATACCAAGGCGGTACTTTCTGCGGCCGGTTTGATTTTAGTCGCTGCGGTTTGGTTGTTTTCTACCATGGGTTCGGAGTTTGTACCGACCTTGGATGAAGGAGATTTCGTGATTCAGCCGGTGTTGAAAACTGGTACGACGCTGACTAATACCGTGGAGACGATCACTGAAATGGAGCGGATTCTGATGAAGTTTCCCGAAGTGAAGCAGGTAGTCACAAGAATCGGTGCAGCCGAAATCCCAACAGATCCCATGTCCATGGAGGAAAGCGACGTAATCGTAACCTTGCATCCACCTAGCGAATGGACGACGGTGGAGACTAAAGATGAATTGGCTGAAGAGTTCAAAAAAGCGTTGGAAGCCATTCCGGGATTGGATTTTGAATTTACCCAGCCGATCGAAATGCGATTCAATGAGCTAATCACAGGGGTACGTGCTGACTTGGCGATCAAGGTGTTTGGAGAAGATTTGGATGTGCTATTGAAAACTGCCGAAGAAATTGAAGCTGCTATTCAAGGAGTGGAAGGTGCAGCGGATATCATCCTTGAAAAAGTAGATGGACTTCCTCAAATGAAAATTGAATACGACCGAGCCAAAATCGCCAAATACGGACTCAATGTCGAAGACCTCAATCAAGTCGTGACCATGGGATTTGCAGGCTTGAGTGCGGGGACGGTTTTTGAAGGAGAAAAGCAATTTGAATTGGTGGTTCGATTTGATGCCCCTTACCGAAAGGATATCGAGAATCTCGAAAATGCAGCTATCCAGCTTCCTACTGGAGGAAGTGTTCCACTTTCCGAACTCGCCAAAATCACCTACACCAAAGGTCCTGCAAAGATCTCCCGTGACAATACGCAGCGTAGGGTAGTGGTAGGGGTCAATGTTAGAAATCGCGACTTACAGTCTGTAGTGGATGACATTCAGGCCATTGTCAAAAATCAAATCACCATTCCTGAAGGCTATCGGGTGGATTATGGTGGACAGTTTGAAAACCTTCAACAAGCCAGAAACCGACTATTGATCGCCGTTCCGGTAGCCTTGGTGCTGATCTTTTTGCTCTTATTCTTTGCCTTTTCTTCCACACGAGATGCCTTTATGATTTATACAGCTATTCCGTTCTCAGCCATTGGGGGCATTCTGCTTCTTTGGTTGAGAGACATGCCTTTCAGTATCTCTGCAGGGGTAGGATTTATCGCGCTATTTGGGATTGCGGTGCTCAACGGGATCGTGATGATCGAACATTTCAAATCCATGAAAGATAAGTACACTTCCATCAGAGAGTTGGTGATCACAGGTGCCAAAGAGCGTCTTCGGCCTGTATTGCTCACTGCTTCTGCTGCAGCCTTGGGCTTTTTGCCAATGGCGGTGTCGGGTTCGGCCGGTGCCGAGGTGCAGCGTCCATTGGCCACGGTAGTTGTGGGAGGATTGATTTCGGCTACTCTGCTCACCTTGGTGGTTTTGCCGGTACTTTATGTGCTTTTTAATTCAAGAGAAAAAGGCAAAGGATTCAAACTGCCCAAAGCAGCTTCCTTGTTGATCCTGTTTTTGCTCAGTCCGTTTGCGCTTTCTTTTGCGCAGCAAAGCACCAAATTGACCTTGGAGGAAGCGCTTCAGCTTGCCGAAAAGCAAAATCCGGGCATT
>CALRRX020000446.1:0-3607 GCA_943370675.1 Reyranella massiliensis 521
GGTGAATTCAATACGGATCACGCACACATGGAGGTCAGTTATGCGGCAAGTAACAAGCTAAAACTAGGCATGGAAATGACCTATATGGGTGCCGAAAGTCAGCAGCCGGGTGGATTGACCGATGCACAGTTTGCTGCAGACGCCCGACAAAGTTCTCGCGCAAGAAACTGGTTTAGCACACCTTGGTTTATTCCGTCTTTCTCCGCAGAATACTTGGTTTCTCCAAAGACAAAGTTGAGTTGGAAGGCTTTTGGGACCTTTGCCGAGCGAAACAGTGTCGGCTTTATGAGACCGATCAACGTGGAAGATGACTTGGGCAACCGTCAGGTGGATCGTGATTACTACACCACCTATGGTTCTGAGGTGAGACTTAGCACTTCGTATCAGCTTTTCGGTAAAGAGCAGAATTTGGTGTCCGGACTTCGCTACTTCAATGGTCACATCGACCGAAAGCAACTTGGGGTAGGTACCAGAGTAAGAGATATGGATTTTTCAGTCGCAGCAGGAGATTATCGCAGAGATCTGGACTTCTCTAATATCAACATGGCGGCTTTTGTCGAAAACGTATTCCGATTCTCAGATAAGTTTTTGATGACGGGCGGTATCCGATTTGAAAATATCCGATCCATCATGGAAGGCCAATTCAATATCGTCAATGGCAATCCTCAGCTCTTGGATCAGATCACCCGGACCCGTTCCTTTGCCATCGTCGGTGTAGGTGCAGAGTATCATGTGACCAAAAACTCGGAATTTTACGCCAACTTCTCTCAGGCCTATCGCCCGGTGTTGATTTCAGACCTGACGCCTCCTGCGACTACTGACGTGATCGATGAGAACCTCAGCGACTCCAGAGGACATAATATTGACTTTGGTTACAGAGGCAGTTTGGCATCTTACCTGAAGTTTGATTTGGGCTATTTCCACTTGAACTATGCCGACAGAATTGGCACTATTGCCCAAGCAAGACCCGATGGCAGCATCTATCAGTTCCGTACCAACTTGGGTAATTCTGTGAGCCGAGGATTTGAAGGGTACCTCGAGTTTGATCCGGTGACCGCAATTTTTGGAAGTTCTGATGTGGGGTATGTACACTTGTTTACTTCCTTGGCCTTCATCGATGCGACTTATGGGGATTTTCAGGTGACCACGGTAAGTAATGGACAGATCACAGAAAGGAACCTAAATGGCAATCGAGTAGAAAATGCGCCACGGAAAATCAACCGCTACGGTGCTACTTATAACTTGGGCAAATTCTCCATGACCTGGCAGATGAGCGATATCGGCAAGGCCTACGCTGACGCTTCCAACACTGAAGTGGCCAATGCTACTGCCACTGTAGGGGTGATTCCTGCCTATCGTGTACAGGATCTTTCTGCAAGTTGGAATGTTTGGAAACAGCATTCTTTAAAGGCAGGAGTCAATAATCTGACTGATGAGCGCTACTTTACCCGAAGAGCTGGTGGATATCCGGGTCCGGGTATCATGCCGGCAGACGGACGTACGTTCTACATGACTTTTGCACTTAAGTTTTAATTCACTTTTCAAAAGTATCAAAGCCAGTTCTGAGTTTCGGAACTGGCTTTTTTATTTTCCTTTGGAAAAAATCCTCGACTACCTTAGATGTGTTACTTTGGGACTCTAACCTAAAAGCAAAAGGATGGCTGGTATTTTTGGACTCGTAAAAAAAGGACTCAAGGATTTTTCTGCGGAGCAGTTTTACCTCAAACAAGCTAGGCATCAGGAGTTTTTGGCCAAAAAATCCATTCAGGCCACCTTAAAGGTTCATCCTGAGCACCGGCTTTCGGCTGCCACGGAGCGACTCATCGATGCCTATGCCAAAGAAAAGCTGGGTTCTATCCATTTTGCACCCATGCTCAAAGCATACGCAGTCTACCAAGGCGAATTCAAGGAGGGCTGGATTTCAGACAATTACTTTGAACGGCATGTGCTTCCTCGTACCAATGGCTTTCACAAAACGCTAAGTGATCTGAGGCAACTTGCCAAGCGGATTTTGCAAGCTGATGAGATGCCTGATTTGGGGTATTTTGTAAGAGGATGTTGGGTAGGAGTGACTAATCAGCTGATGACCAAAGCTCAGGCAAAGGGTTTTTTCTTTTCCCAAACTCCTCAAATCATCATCAAGACCAATGCTTCCATGCGGGGACAGGGATTTTATCGTCTCACTGCGGATGAATTTGATCGCTTGGAAGAGTGGAAAATGACCGATTTTGTGGTGCAGCTACCCATTCAGCAGCATGAGTGGTACGCACGATTTTCGAGAGATAGTGTGGCCACTCTTCGGATTACCACGGTCAAGCCCTGGGGCAAGCCTGCCAAAAAGATGGCGGCATTTATGCGCTTTGGGCGAGACGGAGTCGATCGTGTGACAGCTACTTCCAGATTGGTGGTTGGGGTGACTGCTACTGGTTCCTTGGATCGGTATTCCATCGATTCGGATTGGGACTTACTGGCAGCCCATCCTGATTCCAAAATTGCTTGGGAAGGCAATCAGCTTCCGGGTTTTGAGCAGATGGTGCGTCGATGTGAGGAGCTTCACGATCAGGAAGGGACCATAGAAATCATCGGTTGGGACGTGATTTGGGATCAAAACAATACCATGCAGCTGATGGAGTGGAATACAGGCTATCCGGGCATCGTTCACTCAGAAATGACCACAGGGCCGAATTTCCTGGAGACGGATTGGCAAGACCTCTGGAAAAACCAGCCTCGAAAATTCACTTGATCCTGAGCGTTGGCGTGATTTGGATCTTCTATTCGTTTTGGTCAAAATACCTTTTTAGAATATAGGGTGGCTGCCATTGGTCTGGTTTTCTGACCAATGTATCGGGATTATAAGCTAGGGGTTTAAGAGTTTTCGCAGTAAAAGAAACCGTGTCTCCCATAGCCAATTGACTTTTTTGAAGAAGACTGATCAGTTCTTTCTTCGTTTCAGCAGAGCTTGCGTCATCTGCCAGGTTGTTCATCTCATGGGGATCTTTAGCCAAATCATACAATTGGGTGAAATCTCGCTCCGGGTAGCGGATCAGCTTCCAGTTTTCTTTTCGGACAGACCTGACCGTGTGTCTATAGGCATTAAACATGAGCTCGCGGACTTGCTCTTGCTCGCCATCGATGACCGGAACCAAACTTTTACCATCTAGATCTTCTCGTTTGGGCAGTCCTGCCAGTTCTGCCAAGGTGGGATAGATGTCATGGATGTAAGCAAAGGCGTCAAAGCTTTGATCCTTAGGAATCCCTGGCCCCTGAATGATCAGCGGCACTTTGATGCTGTGTTCGTAGAGGGATTGCTTTCCCAATAAACCATGACTCCCGGCTGCCAGGCCGTTATCCGCGGCATAGACGATGATCGTGTTTTCAAATTTTCCAGTCTCTTTAAGCGTGGTGATGATCTTGGAGATTTGTGCGTCGAGATCAGTGATCATGCTATAATAATCCGAAAGAATCATTTGGATCACTTCAGGCTTTCGTGGCCAGCCGGTGAGATTTTCATCTCTTACGGTCAGTTGATCAAATTGGAAAGGATGAAAGGGAAGGTAGTTTGCAGGGAGCGGGATGCTGCCATCCGGATAAGTCCCAATTTGCTCTT
>CALRRX020000447.1:0-3604 GCA_943370675.1 Reyranella massiliensis 521
CCAGACAAGGCTTGCACCAAGTCGCCCAAAAATGAAGCACCGTCCACTGATTTTCTGTGGGGGCAAATGCAACCTCAGCACCGTCAAGTGATTCAAAGCTAATCGTTGGGGGAGTTTTTTGAATTTCGGATTGATTGGACAATTCAGTCACCTGAGTCTCCTTAGAAGGAGATTGGCAAGCTGAACCTAGTGCTGCCAATAGGATAAGCCCTTGGAAGAGGTTTGTGATCTTTTGGAGAAAAGACACAAGGACCTTAGAAATCGTAAACATGGAGGGTGAGTATTTCTGACGAAAATAGAATATCCAAACGGGGATGGCAAGCAAGACACCAGTTGAACTCTCTTAAAAAAGCGATCGAAGCGACAATCCTTTTCCTCACAGTCTCATTTTTTCAAAAATCCACTCCAGTTGGGCCTTGTATAGGCTCATTCTTGTCAACTTCTTTTCGTAAAAAATAAAGCTAAGATTAGCTACCGGTTGACCCTGATCTCAAAGTTTATTTATGGACAGTTCAAACCTTCTGAGTATTCTCCTGTTATACCCACTTAAACTACCCTACAATGAACACATTAAGATTAATTCCTGTCGCTATCCTTGGACTTGTAGCTTCTGCTACATTCAGCTGCAGCGCACCAAAAGAAGAAGCTACCACAGTAGATTCAACTGCCGTAGTAGAGACTGCTCCAATAGAAGCACCAAAGACCGTAGTAGACATCGCAGTAGGTTCTGCTGATCACTCTACATTGGTGGCTGCTGTCACTACAGCAGGATTGGTAGAGACCCTTAGCGGTACCGGACCATTCACCATCTTTGCTCCCACTAATGCTGCCTTCGAAGCCCTTCCTGCTGGTACAGTAGAGACGCTTCTTAAGCCTGAGAGCACAGACAAATTGACCTCTATCCTTACCTACCACGTCGTAGCAGGCAATGTACTTGCTGCTGACTTGAAGGATGGACAGAAAGTTGCCACAGTAAACGGCCAGGAATTGACCGTTGCTATCAAAGACGGCGTAGTCACCATCAATGGCGCTAAAGTAACTGCCGCAGACCTTGCCGGAAGCAACGGTGTAATTCACGTAGTGGATTCCGTATTGCTACCTAAGTAATTTTGGATCAGGTTAGAATGTTAAAAGCCAATCAATTGATTGGTTTTTTTTTATGCTATTTGAAAAATAAAAGGCTCATACACTTATCAAAAGGACTTGCGATCTGATTTAAAATCCTACTAAATTTCAAATTCTGATTACCTGTATTCTTTCAAAGCAGGTGAACGATTCAACTTTTAAGCTGTGGCTAATCGTCTACAGACATCACGGTCCACCGATGAGTTTTTCAATGCCTCCTGCTTTGGCAGGGGGTGAAAAAGTGCCAAAGGCACGATCTGTAGGATATAGATCGCACCTTCAGTGCTCTGGGGACTGCATCTTAATCATAGCCCCAAATTGAATTTGGGGCTTGAACCCTATGTCCCTTCAGGACAAAAGGGTATTCCAAAAAATAGAAGGGTGTAATTACTCCCGATGGGTATCGTAGATTCCACCCAGCATCTATTTGAACCTCATAACTGATAGAAGAAAGTCTATACCTAGAAGGGAGTTAGACCCACTTCGGGGTCGTTGGCTGACCTTCTTACTGTCATTTACCACGGGTTTGAATTCGACAAGCTCATCCACAACCCGTGGTTATTCAAGGTTCGACCCCTGTCGGGGTCTTGATTTAGTCCTGAAAGCTGGTATTGATAAACGACGGTGTAGCCTTCGAACCTCTAAATAACCCCCGGTGGAACCGGGGGAAATGAGATTGCTGAGTTTGGTTTTGGCAACCCCGAATGGGGTTGAACTTTTGGAGAAATCACAAAAGATATTTCTAATCAAATTCAATTTCGTGTTCCTTCAAAATACTTTTGTATTCATCCAAGAATGAAACTTTTCGATGGTGTTCCTCTTGATTTTTGATATAGTTTATCAATCGGTCTTTCGTAGAAATAGACTCTGAAAATGCCCCATACCCTTCTTGCCAACCTTTAAATTTTGGGAATATTTCTTCCCGTTTAATAAAATCGTCAGCTGCCAATTTGATGTCTTTGATCAGTGAGGAGATTGAAATGGTAGGATGTACGTGAGTCAATATGTGAAGGTGATCTTCAACACCATTGATTCGATATAAGTGGCAATTTTTGTTGGTGAGCAGATGATGGATGTAGGCGAAAAGTCTTTTTTTCTGTTCAGTAACCATGGTGGGCTCTCGGTGCTTGGTCGAAAAAACAAAGTGATACAGGAGTTGAGTATGAGTTGCCATAGAAAAATAGAATACGTTGAAAAATAACTGAAGGGAATATCGGAAATGGTTATAAAAAATACAAAGGTTCGACCCCTTGCGGGGTCTTGAAAACCATGTTTAAATACATCCCTTAAACCATGGGTTGGGTTCGACTTCGCTCACCCACAACCCATGGCTATTGAAAGGTTTGACCCCTGTCGGGGTCTTGATTTATTTCTGAAAGCTGGTATTGATAAACGACGGTGAAACCGTAGAACCTCTGAATAACCCTAGGTGGGGTCGGTGAGCGTAGCCGAACCGGAACCTAAGGTAAATGAATGAAATCCAGTTTGGTTTTGGCACCCCCGAATGAGCCTGTCCCGATGAGCGCAGCGATTTCGTGAGGTTGACCTTGTGGGAAGGGAATTACATCCCGATAGCTGTACAGAATTCCAAAAAAAAGGGCGGAATTGAAAATCCCGCCCAGTCAAACGATTATTCTACAATCAGAAGGGGAACCTAGTATTGCTGTTTATGATAATCCCAGGCCATCACCTTCTTAAAAATCAAATATTTCCCCCAAAAATCCCTTCTTCTTTTTGTACCGATATTCATCCTCCTTAGAGTAATGTGGCCTTTGCGGGGAGATATATTGCTGCGTAGGTTTATAAGGTTGCGAGGAACGTTCGATGATTTTATCAAGTTCGCCTCGATCTAGCCATACTCCTCTGCAATCAGGACAATAATCGATTTCTACACCACTTCGATCGGTCATTACAAGCGGAACATTACAATTGGGGCATTTCATAACAGTAGTATTTCTGGTTAAGGTTGAAATTTATTTGAGGTGTCTTGGTCAATAAAATGATTTGCTGGATGTATTCTTTTGTCGTTATGTCTAAACGGCAGCTCTTCAGGTATTGTTCTCAATCTTTGGATATCCAAAAATAACCTAAGGACATGAACTTTTGACCAGTCCGGTCTTCAAGATATTGGATCATTGCCCTTCCACCATCCTAATCTCCTGCTCCGTTAAGCAATTCAACTCATACACCAGGGGATCGTGAAGTTTTGAATTGCCTCCTGCTTTAGCAGGGAAAAAAAGTACCAAAGACACCTTCTGTAATAGCCCGGCATGAAATGTCGGGCTAAAAGGGAATTGGGTAGTAGGAGTGCCAAAGGCACGATCTGTAGGAAATAGATCGCACCTTCAGTGCTCTGGGGATTGCCTCTTGATCACCGCCCCAAATTGAATTTGGGGCTTGAACCTTGTGTCCCTTCAGGACAAAAGGTAGCTTGTGAATGGGTTGAACTTGTGGGAAGGGAAGATCATTATGAATTGCC
>CALRRX020000448.1:0-3598 GCA_943370675.1 Reyranella massiliensis 521
TTCCCTGTAAGATTTTTGACTTTACGCTGACTCCCTTCCTGCGCAGCTTGTGCTGATTCATGGAATGGAGGATTGCAAAGTGTCAGGTCAAAATATTCCTCAGGCTGGATAATGTTTTCAAAGATTTTAGAGGAATCCGACTGCCTTCTGAGTTCTAATTTTCCCAAAAACGCGGAATTGTGTTTGATGATTTCTTGTGCAGATTCGATGGCTAAGGGATTTAATTCTGAGCCTACGAAACTCCACTTGTAGATCGAGTTTCCCAAAATCGGATAAATCAAATTAGCACCAGTTCCGATATCCAGAGCTTTTATTTTGGAGCCATTTGGACTTTTGCCTGCATTGCTTTGCGAAAGCAGATCCGCCAGATAATGGATGTAATCAGCCCTGCCAGGAATGGGCGGACATAGAAACCCTTCTGGAATATCCCAAAACTTAACCTGATAAAAATGCTTTAACAGCGCTTGATTGAGGGATTTTACCGCACGTGGGTTGGCAAAGTCGAGGGTTAGATTTCCGTATGGATTGATAAATAGGAATTCCTTGAGTTGGGGCAAGGTCTCCGAAAGAGCCTCCAAATCGTATCGACCCTGATGGAGATTTCGGGGGTGGAGCCCCATCGGTTTTTCTTTCCCTTTCATTTTAATGATCAAAATACCCGATTCCTAATTTCCTGCTTTTTAGGGTTTTCCAAATCGATCAAGTAGCCGTTCACAATCGCATATCTCGGCTTTCCGTCTTTCGCCAGAAAGAAATTCGTAGCCGCCCCTGTCGTCCATCCGCTGGAATACTTTTCGGTACTTTTCAAAACCAAAATCGGCAAGCTATGCACTTGTCTGGCTTCCCCCGTTTTCACTTTCACAGCCATATATCCCTGACGGAGTAATTCGATCGCCTTTTCCTCAGAAATATCCTTAATCGATTCAAACGGGGTAGCATAAACTTTTCCCTCCAGATACTGCAAGCCTGTCGCATCCAGGGTTTCAAAACCAAAGAAAATCTGCATATCCCCGAGGTCTTCTACTGAAGCGCTCATGAAATACCCCGATGCATTTTCGGTTTCGCGTCTACGAACGGCAATATCCAACGGATACCATGCCCCCTTTACTTTCACTTGCATTTCATTAATGATCAAGTCCATGAGTTGGAAGCCATTATCTGGAATCGCGAAGTACTGCTCGGTGGTGTATTGCTCATAGCCTCGGGTGGCAATTTGATGCAGGGCATTGAGGATGATCATGAAGTTGATCTTGCGGATGTATTGCTTTTCTGAATCTCCCGGAAATCCTCCCGACTCGATCAAAATCGTACTTGTTCCCCATTTTTGGATATTGTCACCAAAAGCACGAGGCTCAAATGCATCATCGTACTTGCCGACTTGGCCGGGGATCAATTCCTGCAAGAGTTCATTCATCCCCGCGATGGTCTGCATCGCACTTCCACGGACTTCATTGATTTCTGTCTCATAGTTGTAGGCAGGAGCCAAAAGAGAAATGGTGGCTTGCTTGGGCGTATTGACCACATTGTAATAGATCTGCTGATCGTGGAGGTTGAACCCAAACTCAGGCTCGAAGTCATCTCGGGCTTTTTTCAAGATCACCGCTTCGGGAGAGATCTGAGAAATCGCATCTCGGTTTAGGTCAATGTCCAAGGCATTTCGTCGCTTGAATGCATCCGCCCCATCAGGATTGATCATGGGGATAAACTTCAGGCTAAGCTGGTTTTTCAGCAGGGTTCTCAATTCATCGTAGCCATCGTTTTTTCCTTCTAGAAAATTAAACAAGTCAAAAAGCGCCATAGTGGCGGTGCTTTCATTGCCATGCATTTGAGACCATAACATGACTTTGGTACTGCCTTGTCCCCATTTCATCGAAGTGATGGTTTTGCCTTCTACAGATTTCCCCAATTCTGCTAGTTTGAAATCCACTCCATGTTTTTGGATCAAAGGCTGGAGGTCAGCATGCTTGAATCTGCGATGAGTGATGGCGGATTCCTTGTATTTTTCATAGGCGGCCTCCAGTTTTTCCACAGGCATTTTTTGGTAGCCGGTTTGAGAAAAAACTGGTTTCCACGCCAGAATGGAGAGAAGCAAAACAGAAAGGAAACGGAAAGCAAATTGGATTTTCATAAGCTGAAATTTTCAGTCAATTCGGAATAAAACTAGGTAATCGGGTGAAATAAATACCTGTATTTTTGCTCAAGCTCAAAAAATCATGCCATGAATCTCAGCTATCAGGTGTTCGACCTTCCGCTCAAGCACACCTTTACTATCGCGCATCAAAGTCGAGACGTGCAAGAAACTCTGATCGTCAAATTGGAGGAGAACGGAATCTATGGTTTGGGCGAATCGACTAGCAATCCATTCTACGGCATTACCATCGAAAATATGAGTGCCTGTCTGGAGGAATTTCGTCCAGTGGTGGAATCCGGAAAATGGAAAACACCTGAAGAACTCTGGGAACTCGGGCGTGATGTTTTTAAGAATAATCCCTTTGCTCAATGTGCTCTGGATATGGCAGCTTGGGATCTTTTCACCAAAAAGCAGGGTAAGAAACTCTACGAATACCTGAATCTCGATCTCAAAAATATCCCGACGACCAACTTCACCATCGGTATCGATACCGTGGAAAAAATGGTGGACAAGATGAAGGAAGTGGACTGGCCGATTTATAAAATCAAACTTGGGACAGCACATGACCTTGAGATCGTCCGCGAACTACGAAAGCATACCAGCTCCATTTTCAGGATCGATGCCAACTGTGCCTGGACCGCCAAGCAAGCCATCCGAAACTCAGAAGAACTGGCCAAACTCGGAGTGGAATTTATGGAGCAGCCTTTGGGAAAAGACGATTTGGAGGGTATGAAGGAGGTTTTCAAACATTCCAAACTCCCTGTCATGGCGGATGAAAGCTGCATCGTGGAAACCGATGTGAAAAAATGCTTTGGCCTATTTCATGCGATCAATGTGAAGCTGGTCAAGGCAGGAGGTATCACTCCTGGACTTCGCATGATTCACGAAGCAAAGGCGCTTGGCATGAAAACAATGGTCGGCTGCATGACTGAGTCCTCCATCGGAATCACTGCCATCGCACATATCGCTCCGCTTTTGGACTATGTGGATATGGATGGGGCGATGCTGTTGGCGAAAGATCCCGCAAGAGGTGTTCAGATTACTCCGGAAAAAGTGACTTTCCCGGATGGCTTGGGGATTGGGGCGGAGTTGGTCTAAGCGATTTTGGATTTCCAAAAAATTGGGATTTGGATAATTTTAGGAAAATCAGAAAAGACTGATATTCGTTAACTTAGTATTAAAAATCGACTTATGGACGCGGTGGCACTCAAACTGGACTTGATAAAATGGCTTTCCCAGCTTCAGGATGAAGGGATTTTGAAAAAAATCGATGCATTAAGAGAGGCTAATGAAGAAGGTGCAGGTCTATCTACTGAACAAATCGATGAACTTGAGCGAAGGCTAGAAAAGTATCAGCGTGGTGAAATGGAATTTTCTTCTTGGCAATCAGTCAAGGAGCGGGTAAAATCTTCTATCAAAAATGAAGGTTGATATTAGGCTTTCCAAAGAAGCTGAAAAAGATGTACT
>CALRRX020000449.1:0-3597 GCA_943370675.1 Reyranella massiliensis 521
AAAGTTACCCGCGGCATTGTTTAACACCACGTGAATTTCTCCAAACCTGGCAACTGCTTCTGACCACATGGACTCGACTTGAGCAATATCACGGACATCGCAGGCAAGGGCCAAGACCTCTCCACCTTTTTGCGCCATCATTTCTTTGGCTGTTTCCTGAAGGACATCCAGCTTTCTTGAGGTGATCACCAAATTGGCTCCCAAGGTCAGAAAGTATTCTCCCATAGATTTTCCTAGCCCAGTTCCTCCTCCTGTAATCAGTATATTTTTACCTTTTAGAGAGCCTTCTCTCAGCATTCCGTCTGTAAAATTCATGTCTTTGAATCGTTTCGTTTTTCCACAAGTTAGTATTCAGGCGCGGAAATTGAAAGGAAATAGCAAGCAGACAAATACTATGGTACGCTTGTATATTTTCCTTTTCATTTTCCTTTTGGCTTCATCTTGTACTGAGGATGAAAGCAAAACTATTTCCACCGACTTGAGTACGGAAGCCATCCAGCATTTCAACCTCTCCAAGGCATTTTCAGAAAGCAATTACCTTGGCAATATTTCTTATCAGGATTATTTCCGAATCAGTTCTTCCGAACTCCCTGGTTGCCCCACCATCGAGCGAAGTCTTCAATCCAGAATTATCACCTTGGATTATTCAAAACCCCTCGAATGCACACAAGAAAACAACAAGCCTAGAACAGGCAAAATCATCCTTGATTTCACCCTTTCCAATTCGACTTCACCGACTTGGATTTTGACTTATGAGGATTATAGTGTAGACGGTATTAAGGTCTCGGGCGAACGACAGTTTCGGGCCATTACCTCTAACGAAACTGAAGCTAGTTTTGAAAATCTAGAAGTCGAATTACCCAATAACCTTGCTTTCTTGATTAAAGGAAAGTTAAATCACTCCATCTCCAGAGCTAATTTTAGGCCTTTTGGCCTAAGCACTCGTGGCAGCATAGAGGGAGTAAATCCTGCAGGACGCACATTCACCCTAGTAATTACCGAACCAAAGGAGCAACTTTTTGCTTGCTACAGACAAGGGTGGTTTTTGACCCAAACAGGTGAAGAATCCTTAAAAATATCTCGAGGGATTGATAGAGATGTAGTCCATACAACTACCTATCAAACATCTACAGGTTGCAACCCAAGCGTGATTACCATCTTGCCTGATGGCCGAAACTTTCAATTGAATCCATAAAAAAACCCGGACTTTCATCCGGGTTCTAGAATTTCAGATCATCTGATTTTAGTATCTGTAGTATTCAGGCTTGAATGGCCCTTGTACTTCTACTCCAATATACTGTGCCTGATCTGTGGAAAGTGTATCAAGCTCCACACCGAGTTTAGCAAGGTGCAAAGCAGCAACTTTCTCATCCAAATGCTTAGGAAGCACATACACACCTGGCTGATAGTTCTTGTAGTTTGCCCAAAGCTCAAGCTGAGCCAATGTCTGATTGGTGAATGAGTTGGACATCACGAAGGATGGGTGACCAGTAGCACAACCAAGATTTACCAGACGACCTTCTGCCAAAACGATGATTTCTTTACCATCGATTTCGTAAAGATCTACCTGCGGCTTGATCACATTTTTGGTTTGACCATAGTTCTCGTTCAACCAAGCCATATCAATTTCATTGTCGAAGTGGCCAATGTTACACACGATCGCTTTATCCTTCATGGACTTGAAGTGCTCTCCTGTGATGATGTCCTTATTGCCTGTTGCAGTCACCACAATGTCAGCTTCCTTCACAGCATCTGCCATTTTCTTCACAGCAAATCCATCCATAGCAGCCTGAAGCGCACAGATCGGATCGATTTCAGTAACAATCACACGTGCACCTGCACCTCTAAGAGAAGCAGCAGAACCTTTTCCTACGTCACCGTATCCAGCTACAACAGCTACTTTTCCTGCCATCATCACGTCGGTAGCGCGACGGATCGCATCTACCAAAGATTCCTTACAGCCGTACTTATTGTCAAATTTAGATTTAGTCACTGAGTCATTCACGTTGATTGCAGGCATTGGCAAGGTGCCGTTTTTCATACGCTCATACAATCTGTGCACACCTGTGGTAGTCTCTTCAGAAAGACCTCTAATTCCAGCTACTAATTCAGGATATTGATCCAAAACCATGTTGGTCAAGTCACCTCCATCGTCCAAGATCATGTTCAATGGCTGTCTCTCTTCTCCAAAAAATAGAGTCTGCTCGATGCACCAGTCAAATTCTTCCGCAGTCTGACCCTTCCAAGCATACACTTGGATACCCGCTGCCGCGATAGCTGCCGCTGCGTGATCTTGTGTAGAAAAAATATTACAAGAAGACCAAGTCACCTCAGCACCCAATGCTACCAAAGTCTCAATCAACACGGCAGTCTGGATAGTCATATGCAAGCAACCTGCGACTCTGGCACCTTTCAAAGGCTGTGACGGGCCAAACTCCGCTCTCAAGGCCATCAGACCTGGCATTTCTGCTTCAGCCAATCTGATTTCTTTTCTTCCCCACTCAGCTAGGGAGATGTCTTTTACTTTGTACTGGATAAATTTTTCAGACTTGATTTCTGACATGTGATTGATTGTTAAAGAATTAAAATCTTGAATTGGCTGCAAAGTTATCAGATAAAATCGTGAATCGGAAATCTGATTAGAATTTAGGGAAAGTGATTTCTTTCAACCCGAATGTTCTAAAATCCCCATCTTCCAGCCGCACAATCAAGCCTCCAGTTGGTTCGATTCCTTCAATTTTTCCCAAAAACTCCTTAGCTCCCGAAGTGAATAGATGCCATTCGCCTATCAAATACAAATGATGCATATAGTTTGATTTGATTTCGGCCATTTTTCGCTTTTTCAAGCTCATGTATCCTTGCTCAAGGTGGGTGACCAACAATTGGAAAATCTCCTGCAACTCAAACTGACTGCCTGTCACACTAGCAAGTGAACAAGCCGATGAGACTGAAAAAGAGGTTTGATTTATATTCAAGCCTATTCCTACCACTGCATACTCCCAGCCTCCCGAGCCAACCACATTTTCTATGAGAATACCGCCAAGCTTACCCACCCCGGGAAGAATCAAATCATTGGGCCATTTCACTTTCAATTCGGGTAAATAGTCTTGAATCAGTTTTCTGATCGCATTGGAAACCATCATGTTGAGATAAAACTGCTCACTCAAGTCCAAAAAATCAGGCTCAAGGATTAGAGAAAAGGTTAAATTATCATCTGGTTTAGATTCCCAAGTATTTCCTCGTTGCCCTCTTCCGCTCGTCTGATGAGAACAAATGACAATACTTCCCTCTCTTGCTTTCCCTTGCTTTACCAGTTGAAGAGCGATGTCATTGGTGGAGTGACACTCTGGCAGGAAAAGAACATCTTTCCCCAAAAAAATCGTGTTGGCAAGAATTTTATACATTAATTTTCAGTTCGGTTTGTTTAACAAGGATCAGCCGAGGCGTAAAATTAACTCAATACTATGACAGCAGAAGCGCTGAGCAAGGTAATCGTCAAAGGAATGGAAGAAAAAAAGGCTTCTGACATCGTGGTGATGGACCTTAGAAACATCAAAAACACCGTAACTGATTTTTTTGTGATTTGCTCTGGAAACT
>CALRRX020000450.1:0-3593 GCA_943370675.1 Reyranella massiliensis 521
AGTTTTAAATCAGGCTAAAGCCAACCAAAAAAGCCCTCTGGATTCTGGAGGGCTTTTTTTTTGAATTGAGGTGACTTTGCTTTTTAAATAAGCTTAAATTTTTTCTGGATTGGAATTTTGACTAACAAATAGGTTAAAGATGATCCAATCAATATCACAAAAGATGTAATGGGACTGGGGAATGACTGAGGATAAATGAATAGAAAGAAATTCAGCAAAAATTGAACTGAGGCAAAACCAATAGATACCAATACATGATCCTTTTTGAGCTGGTTGACGAAGAGTTGGTATAAATGTGATCGATGAGGCAATGAAACATTTTCCCCACGAATCAATCGCTGTCCCAAAGTGAGAAAAGAGTCAATCCCATAAACCAAGAGAAACAAAATAACTGTCCAATCTTCACTTGCCAAGTACAATTTAGCAAGGAAAAAAATCATCAGGTATGCAATGGAGATGCTTCCGATATCCCCAGCAAACATCAAAGCTCTTTTCCGAAGGTTAAAAATCAAAAAAACCAAAATGGATAGAATGATATATTGAACTAGGCTTGTCTCAAAAATCGGCATGAATTGATTTATTGCCAGAATTGAACCGAAAAAAACTAGAGAATATAAACCAGTTATTCCATTGATTCCATCCATGAAATTGATGGCATTGATTATACCTAAAGCAATGAAATATAGGATTGGTAAAGCCCAAAATGGTTTTTGCTCAAATACCCCGAGGTCGTAGAAAGACATGGAAAGAGCAATAAACTGAATTCCAAATCTTAGCTTTCTGGATAAGGTGTACATGTCATCCAAAAGGCTCACAGCTGAAATCCATACCAACCCAAGCACCATCCAAGTATTCAGAAAATCTGTAACCAACCACCAAAGAATTACTGCGACTGGGAAAATAATCCCACCTCCCCGGACTGTTGGATTTATGTGGGAACTGCGGTTGTTAGGATGATCTATTATACCAAATTTCAGAGCTAATCGGTGGTAAACTAATGCCACTAATAGCAAGACAAGGAAAATGATAAGTTGCGAGAGGATCATATTTATCAGCGGAAATCTGATTTAACGAACTAAAAGATCACCGTTATTTACCAGCCATTCTTCAGCTGCAATCCAATCTTCTTGAGTATCAATATTGACGTAGTAAAGCGGGTCATTTTCTAAAAAGGTGGTTTTTACACCGTAAATAGATCCTGATTTTATCACCTCTGATTTCGTCAAATAAATACTACCGTCTCTAAAATACGCTTTTGGCAATTCTTGCCTCCTTGGGATAATTGTGGATTCTCCTGTCGCAATTTTTAAAAAACCAACAGAATCTTCTTCAAAAGTCCAATGAGGATTATAGTTGGAAGGAACAGGTAAGACAGATACCAATGAGTCGGCATCAGTCGAAATAAATTTCGCAATTGCAGCTTCAAGAAATTCAAGAGAACGAAATGGTGAGGTTGCCTCCAGAAGGCAAATTGCATCAAAATGCTCTCCAATTGTGGCGTAATATTCTAAAGCGTGTTGAAGAACGGGAAGGGTTGGAGTTGAATCCTGAGCCAATTCTGAGGGTCTTAGGAAGGGGACTTCTATGCCCTCCTTGAGCCCAACCTGAGCAATTTCAGAATCATCCGTGCTAAGCACAACTTTTGAAATCAATCGAGACTTTTTTGCTAGCTGGGAAGTATAGGTAAGTAATGGGACACCTCCTAATAGTTTAATGTTCTTTCTAGGAACACCTTTAGAACCTCCACGCGCCGGTATAATGGCAAGAATTCGCATTTTTTGATTTAAGCTATTTTGACAATCTAGGACAAAAAAGGCAACTTCTTTTTTAAATCATCGAATCAAAATGAATACCCCTGATCTTTCGGATACTTCACCAGACCTACTAGTAAATTTACCTCTATAAACATAGTTGCCATTTTGGGCAGGTTTTCCATTGTGCATCCCATTCCATCCCAGATCATCCAAGGATTCAGACTTGTAAAGTAGTTCTCCCCATGTATTGAAAATATAAAATTCCATGGAAGCAATTCCTCTTGTGTATGGTTTGAAAGTTTGATTTTTCAAGCCATCTGGAGTAAAGGCATTTGGCACCATGATTCTATAATCGTCAGTAACTACTATAACTCTCTCATAGGTTGAAATACATCCTAGCGAATCTATCACCTGTAGTGAAACAGTGTATGTTCCTTTGTTTTGATATTGATGAGATGGATTTTGAGCAGTGCTTGTTGTCCCATCACCGAAGTTCCAGTTCCATATGATCGCTTTACCGAGGCTAAAATCGCTAAACTGAACAATTTCTTGAATTTGCACTTCTGCATTTGGCAATAAAATACCATTGCCTAAGTCCACTTCATAGTTGAATGCTGCTTCAAGTAATTCATCTGCTATCAAGACTCTAATTCGCAAAGGTTGATTCCAGCAGCCCGAGCCCTTAATCGAGCTACTTACTCGGTAATCACCTGACAAAGAAACCTTCTCCAACTCGCTGATTTGCATCGCTACGCCAGATGGGCTCAACACAGTATAATCATAAACTGATGGGTTAAAGCCTTCAATGTAATCAGTTAGATCAACTGTCCCTTTTGGATCACAAACCACTGAAGGATTGGAAACTCGCAAGGTAGGAAAGCTATAAACTTGAACCTTTACTTCCTTAGGGCTGATATTGCAAATACCATTGCCACTGGCAGTTATATAGAATTTATATGGATTAGTAGCACCTTTTAATCCTGTGATAGTTAACGCACCTGATGGAGTAATATCAAAAGTAGCTCCATCTATCGTCATCCCATCTGTTATAACCAAATTTCCTCCTGGATCTGTTGACCAAGAATAAGCAGGGTTTATGATGTTTTGAGGTAAAGTTGGGATAAGCTCAGCTAGCTCTCCCTCACAAATCACATCATCTGAAATTGAAATTACTGTTGGTACTTCTACTAATGTGAAATTGGTTGGAAGACTTACCAAACAACCAGAATTATCTCTTACTTGGAAACTATAATTTCCAACCCCGAGATTACTGATCACTGCTTGGCCGGGTGCGGCAATATTTTGTGAACCAGAATTTGTCCCATTTTTAATCCATGTGACTGTATAGGGAGGATATCCTCCCGAAATCTGGAATCTAACTGCACCATTACTTTGACCGCAAGTTGGAGAATCTTGTTGTAGATTATTAGCTTCCAAGGCTGATACAGGCCCAGTAACTGACAATCCTTTAAGGATTATAGAACAACCCTCTTTTGTTCGAACTTCAACCTCATGAGTGCCAACTGGAACTTTGAAGACATTGCCAGCCCCAAAAGGCCCACCATTTAAACTGTAGGAATAATTCCCAGATCCACCTGATGCCTGTACAGTAATTTCACCACCATCACCAAAACAAACCTCGTTTTTGATTACAGAAGTAACTGTGGGCTGATCATAGACCTTCACTTCTACTCTTTCGACAAATCCAGTACATACTCCAGGACCTGTTGCTGTTACAAAGTATACATATGGAGCAACCCTTGCCGGTAAGTTACTTACAGACAAAGCACCCGTGCCGTCAATGAGATAGATCCTGCCATCAGCGGCAGGTGTAGCACT
>CALRRX020000451.1:0-3582 GCA_943370675.1 Reyranella massiliensis 521
GCAAAAGTAATACTTTTGAAAACAAAAACAGCCTAATTTATATTAATTGAGCTAGTCAACCAGCCTAATTAATAGTAATTGCACCGGTCATTCAGCCTAATTTACATTAATTGAGCCGGAAAGGGGTGTGTTCCGATGGCATGACGCAATTACTTTTTAATTTTTCTACCTTTCTGTTATTCCAGAAAAACCCGGTGAGACTTGCCCAACCCAAAGACCGAGACTTAGTCATCCAAGTGATGACGACGATGTTTGCAGACAATCCTGCAGTACTATCTTTGATCGCTCCCGGGAAAAACAAGCAATCGGGCATTCAAAGCCTGGCAGAATTTGCTTTCCAAAAATGCTTCCACCGTAACGGGGTCTGGATCTCCTCCAATGAAAAAGCAGTTGCTCTCTGCTATCGATTCAATTCGGGAGGATTCTCTTTCAAAGGATTTCTTTACGAACTCCGCTTTGCGCTAACCTTCATCGGCCTGAGTAGACTGCCAAAGATTTTGGCGAGGGAAGCCTACCGGAAAAAACAACGGCCTGCTGATGGCAACTACTTCTATTTCTGGTTTTTCGCAGCACTTCCGGATGCAGGAGAAGCTGCCTTCGAACTCAAAAACGGGCTTTTTGACCTCGCTCGAAAAGCGGAACTACCCATTTACACTGAAACTTCTGTCGAGAGAAATCGAAAAATCTACGAGAGATATGGATTTGAAACCTTTCAGAAATGGGAAGAACCCGAAGAAAACATCACCTTTTGGTTTCTAAAAAGAGAATCCTAATCCTTTTATCTTGCTGTATGAGAAACCCCTTTCTACTCCTTTTGACCTGTATCCTTTTTTGGAATTGTACAAACGAAAACGCTCCTACACTCATCCTTACTAATGGAAAAATCTGGACTGGCGAAAGTGAAACTTCTTTTGTCCAAGCCCTAGCGATCAAAGGCAGCACCATCACCCAAATCGGAGATTCTAACAGCATTTTGGCACTTGCAAATGAACAAACGGAAATCATTGATCTCCAAGGCAAGCTGGTGACTGCCGGGTTCAACGATGCCCACATCCACTTCCTCAGCGGCTCCATGGGCCTCACTCAGGTGGATTTGCTGGCTACCAAATCCCTGGATGAGGTAATTTCCATTACCCTGGATTTTGTCAAAAACAATCCTGAAAAAACCTGGATCACCGGCAGAGGCTGGCAATATACCTACTATGAATCCGGACTACCAGACCATCATACAATGAGTGCTCTGGACATTGAAAAGCCCATTTTCCTGAAAGCCTATGATGGTCACTCTGCCTATGCCAATCCCAAAGCACTGGAACTTGCGGGAATTACTTCCTCCACCATTTTTGAAGGATTTGGAGAAGTGGTCAAAGATGAACAGGGTAATCCTACCGGTGCATTGAAAGAAGACGCCATGGATTTGGTGGGAAAATGGGTGCCTGCTCCCAGTCAAGAAGACCAATTGAATGCCTTGAGAAAGGGAATGCAACTTGCCTCCTCTTTTGGGATCACGAGTATCCAAAATGCGAGCGGAAGCGAAGAAGAATTGAGGCTTTATCAGCAGCTGCTTTCTGAAAATGAATTGACGCTACGCTATGCTGCTGCATTTTCTGTGGGAGAAAATACCAGCCCCGCAGAACTCGACCGATTCACCTTTCTGAAAGACAGCATCGGCACTACCAATCCATGGATCCGGGCAGACGCAATCAAATTCATGATCGATGGAGTCATCGAGTCACACACGGCAGCCATGTTGGAGCACTATGCCGACCTCTTGCCCGAGCATGAATTGGCCCTCGGAATGGTTAACATGTCCACAGCCCGTTTTCAGGAATTGGTCAGTGAACTTGATAGCAGAGGATTTCGGCTTTATACCCACGCCATTGGTGATCGGGGTGTGCGAGAAGTGCTGAAAGCCTATGAGACTGCGCAAATCAATCAGCCTGAACGAGAGCGAAGACACCGAATCGAGCACATTGAAACTATTTCTCCCGATGATTTGCCTCGATTTGCAAAAGCTGGGATTCTAGCTAGCATGGAGCCTATCCACGCAGATCCTGCCACCGTTGGCGTATGGGCGAAAGCCATTGGTGAGGAAAGGCTACCGTGGTCCTTTGCATGGAACTCCATTTTGAAAAATAATGCAAAACTCGTCTTCAGCTCAGACTGGCCAGCCTGCATCAGCCTGGATCCCATACGAGGAATCCATGTGGCGGTCAACCGTCGAGACCCCAGCGGATTTCCGGCTGAAGGTTGGGTTCCTGGAGAAAAAATCAGCATCTACGAAGCCATGAAAGCCTATACCTCCATGGGCGCATTTTCCTCTTTCGAAGAAAATAAAAAAGGAATGCTTAAGCCAGGTTATCTGGCTGATGTGATCGTTTTCTCGCAGGATCTTTTCACAATTCCTAGCATGGAGATTCATCGCACCAAAATTGACCTAACCCTCGTCGATGGAAGAAAAATTTTCGAAAGGAAGTAGCATTTTTGTAGCCATCTTCGTGTATGAAACAAAAATATGTTTCCTATGAAAAACACACTTTGGATCTTTCTTTTTCTATTGACTGCCAGTTTTAGCTGCGAAGACACTGAAAACATCATGACTGATCAAGGTCTCGTAGAACTGGAACGAGAAATCATTGCCCTCTCAGAATCTATTGCCTGTACTAACTCGGCAGAATGGAAATTTACTCCGATGGGTAGCAAAGCCTGCGGAGGACCTGTTCGCTACATCGCTTACCATCAAAGCGTGGAGCGGGAATTTTTGGCATTAGTCGATCGATTTACGGTTGAGCAACAAGCATTTAACCTAAAAAACAACATCGTCTCCGACTGTATGCTGGTTGTTGCACCGAGGGCAGTAACCTGCGAAGCAGGAAAGCCCGTGTTTGTAAATTAAAAATATATTCCCTATCGTTTTTGTAGGGTTTTTGATAGTTTTGGCTTCTCTTTACCAGTATGAAGCCGCCAAGACTTATTCTATTCCTTTGTTTTTGGGCATCCGTACCATTTCTCACCCTAGCACAGCATCCAAAGCAGCAGGTGATTTGGTACGGATATTTTATTACCCTGCCCATTTCAGAGAATTGGTATAACGTCACAGAAATCCAAAACCGCCAGTTGATTTTACCCTTTCAACAAAGCCAATTTTTGATCCGAACCCGGTTTCACCGCTCTTGGTCTAGCAAATGGGACACCTCAATAGGCTTTAGCACTTTTTTTCATCATCGGGAGCGCCCGCTGATCAACGATGATTTCAACTGGCCGGAAGGCAGACCTCATCTAGATATCACCTACAAATCCAAACTGGGTCTCCTAGCAATAGAGCATCGTATTCGTGGAGAAGCGAGATTTTACCAAAGGTTAAGCCCAAAAAACGAATTTGGACTAGCCCCCAAAAGTTGGACGGTTAAGAATGATTTAAATTTAGAGAAAAAGCTCGGTATTGTACCGGGCTTTTTCCATTTAGGTTGGATTTAATCCGATTATGGTTGTAATAATGGATGTATTGATTGATTTCATTTTTGAGTTGGTGAATGGACTGGTACTTTTTCAGGTAGAACAGCTCTGCTTTGAGTGTTCCAA
>CALRRX020000452.1:0-3579 GCA_943370675.1 Reyranella massiliensis 521
GAAGATTTTGAAGCGGTGGTGTGTGCGTATCAGGGGTTTGAGGAGGTGCAGGCAGTGGCCGCCCCCCCCCAAGGGCTTTAACCTCTATTTTTCTAGATTGGTCTCTTTCCTAGATTATATTTGAAAGTCTTAGTACAGGGATAAAAAAACGAGCAACCATCTGAATTTCTTTCTTCAAATTATTATTTTGATAAAAATCAGGGCATCAAACCAGAGTATGCGATATAATTAACTAAGGCGGTCATGGATTTTAAAACCAACCACAAACGATTAGAAATTGGAGAGGGCAAAATCAGTGGCTATCTCTCCATTTTTATTGGAGTATGTTCCTTTTTATTCTCAGTGAGTCTCTTTTTTCCTGAAATCCTTACCACCTCAGAATTCCGAAATTTCTACACAGAAAGCTTTCTGAGGATCTTCTTTCTATCACTGTTTTTCCTTGGATTGGGGTTTGCCTTGACCAGTTTTATACTGCGGAAAAAGGCTGATATCGCCATTTTGGGCTTGAGCTTTTTAGGCGGCTCCCTCGTTTTAACCTACCTATTCCCTGCAAGAACCCCGAGTTTTTATTCCAATTTTTCCGTTGGTTTAGACTGGCTGGTACTGGATATTTTTTTCACAGCGGCCATTTTTATCCCAATTGAGCTATTTCTCCCAAAACATGTTCAACAATCCAAATTCCACCCTGAATGGAGGACTGATTTGGCTTACTTTATCTACAGCCACCTTTTGGTCCAAATACTAGGAATCATCATCAGGACCCCGGCAATCATATCCTTTTCAGGGCTTCCAATCGCTGAGATCCACAAAACTGTTTCATCTATTGCTTTCCCTTTCCAGCTATTCATTGCCTTAGTAGTAACCGATTTTTTCCAATGGACTATTCATTACTTATTTCATAAAGTCCCATTTCTCTGGAAATTCCATGCAATCCACCATTCGATCAAAAACATCGATTGGCTGGCAGGATCGAGAATTCACTTTGTCGATTTAATTTTGGTACGATCTTTTACTTTTATCCCACTGTACATCTTAGGGTTTAGTACTCCTGTATTTTTGACCTATTTGGTTTGGGTATCTATTCAGGCTGTTTTAGCTCATTCCAATACTAAAATCAACTTTGGCTTTTTGCGGTACATTTTAGTCACACCCCAGTATCATCACTGGCATCATGCAGCTGATCCAAACTACTACGACAAAAATTTTGCGATACATTTCCCTTTCATTGATATGATTTTCGGGACTTATCTAGAAAAGGGAAATGAATGGCCTGAAAGAACAGGATTGAACGAAGAAATGCCAACAACATTCCTAGGCCAAGCGATTCACCCATTTAAATCAAAAGAAAAAAAGTAAAACGCCTTGGTAATCTAAGGTGAAAAACTTGTTAGGCACTAAAGCAAGAAACCCTCCAAAATCTGAATTTGGAGGGTTTCTTGTTTTTACTTCTCTACTGAAAATCGATACTCGATGTTGTGCGTGTACTTCTCTCCAGGATTCAGAATTGGGCTTGGGAAGTTGTCGTGATTGATGGCATCGGGCCAGTTTTGGGATTCGAGGCAGAAGCCCCAATGCTTGTCGTAGGTTTTGCCATCGGCTCCCGCAAAGTTGGAAAGGAAGTTTCCCGTGTAAAACTGCACACCCATATTATCCGAGTACATGTCCATCACACGGCCGCTTTCGGCATGGCGTACACGGACGAAGTGTTTCATATCCGCTGATTTTTCCCGCTTCATCACCATGTTGTGATCAAATCCACCTCCGTTGGCTGCAATCTGATCGCCGAGAATCTTTGGAGTACGGAAATCAAAAGGAGTTCCTGTCACGTCCTTGACCTCACCTGTTGGGATCAGTTCCTCATCCACGGGAGTGTATGCATCTGCCCAAAACTGGAATTCATGGTCTTGAACATCCCGCTTCACTCCACCCAAGTTGAAGTAGGTGTGATTAGTCAGGTTGAGGATGGTTTTTTTATCTGTTGTGGATTCAAAGCGGATTCGAAGCGTATTATCTGTAGTCAATTCCATCCACAGGGTGGTTTGGAGATTACCCGGATAGCCTTCTTCACCGTCCACGCTGAGATACGTCATTTTCACTCCGACTACCGAGTCATTGGAGTAGGTCTCAGGAGTCCAGACTTTTTTATTAAATCCTTCCACTCCACCATGAAGGTGATTGTCTCCATTGGTTTTAGCTAAGGTATATTTTGTTCCATCCAAGGTGAATTCAGCATTGGCAATTCGATTGGCCACCCGGCCGGCTGTAGCTCCGAAGAAAGGATTGGGTTTAGTCAGGTATTCGGCGACGCTGTCCAGAGTTAGCGTGATATTTTCCAGATTTCCATTTTTGTCCGGCGCAATGATTTTGGAGATGAGTCCTCCGTAATTAGACATTTCTACTTGCATTGTTCCGTTGTCTAGGACATAATGGAAAACCGGCTGACCCTTGTGCTCAGCTACTTGTTCTGCTTTGATCATAAGTTTAATTTCTTCTTTTACAGGTTCTTGGGTTTGTTTTTGGGAGCAGGCAAAAGCTATCGAAAGAATAGCAGCTGTGCCTAGGATGGTTGTATATTTCATGTTTTAAAGTTGCAAAGTTTGAAAGTGGTAAAGCTGTAAGGTGATTTCAACACTTCTCATCACCTCGTACTTCGTAAATCGTACTTCTTATTTTCTACTGTCTAAGGTATTTCTGCCTGATCAGATTCAACTCCAGCTGGAGTTCATCCCGCTGAATAAATTTTCCCTGAATCATGATGGCCTGAGGCTTTTGCATCGTCGTCAGATCTTCCAAAGGATTCTTTTGAACCAAGACAAATTCTGCGGCAGCTCCTGGTTTTAAGACTCCCCACTGTCCTTCTTGGTCCATGTATTTGGCGGGGTTGACAGTTCCTGTTTTTAGAATTTCATAATTGGACATGCCGGCTTTTGACATCGATTCGATCTCTCGATGAATAGAAAAACCAGGCACATTGAATACCTGAGGAGAATCGGAACTCATAATCATCGGAACTCCTGCCTTGTGGAGCTCCAAGAAGAGCCACTGTCTGAATTCTAGGTAGGGCTTGACTTTGGCTTCGGCCAATACACCATCCCCTTCCATTTTTGATTTGGTATTGAACCACTGTGTTACTAGTAATCCGGGTAAATACAACATTTCAGGCTGCTGACGCAATTCGTAAGCTGGCTGATAGCCAAAATAGCGTTCAAACAAGGTCAGCGTAGGAGCCATCCAGGTTTTGTTATCCAGACAAAGCTGGATCAATCCTGCGAGTTTACTCTTATCCACCTGACCGACCAAATTCATATTAAAAGGTCCCGAAACCGTCGGATCAATCACGGTACCATCAGGAAGCATGGCTTCCAAAAATCCGTCAATATGCTCCACAGAGCGATAGCCACGAGTCACGGAAGTCACCAAACCCACATCCAACGAAACATGTCCTCCGTAGAAAATCCCCTGCTTTTTGGCTTCATCGGCGATTGCCAAGAACTTCGGCGTATCCAAACCCGGATGCAGCTTGAGGTGATCGTATCCCGCTGCTTTTTGTGCTCTTACCATTGCCCGACCCGCCTCCGG
>CALRRX020000453.1:0-3576 GCA_943370675.1 Reyranella massiliensis 521
GTTTAAGTGAATATCCTACCTATGAAAACCCGGATTGGATTTCTGTTCTTAGCTCTGGCAGGCATGCTGGTTTCTGGTTTTTCCTTTTCCAAAACCATCATTCTAAAACCCGGGACATCCATTCAGAAATCTGTAGATGCAGCTTCTGAAGGGGATACCCTGATTTTGAAGTCGGGCGTTTACCGGGAAAACGGAATAGTGATCCGCAAGTCCCTGACCCTTCTCGGTGAAAACCGCCCGGAAATCGACGGACAAGGCAAAGGGAATGTACTCATCATTGCCGCCGATAATATTCATATCGAGGGATTGAAAATTTCCAATACCGGAAGATCAACCATGGATGACTCTGCGGGAATCAAATTTTTTGACTCCAAAAAAGGTGTAATCAAAAATAACCTGCTGGAAAACACCTTTTTCGGTCTTCATTTTTCCAATTCCTCGGATATGACCATCACTGAAAATGTGCTGATATCCAATGCCGAGCGCGAATATCAGACCGGAAACGGGATTCATTTGTGGAAGTGTAAAAACAATCTCATTACCAACAATCAGGTCTCCGGACACCGGGACGGGGTTTACCTGGAATTTGTCACCAAAACCGAGGTGGAGGATAACCTGGTTTCAAAAAACAAGCGCTACGGCTTGCACTTCATGTTTTCTCATGACAACAGCTACAGAAGAAATACATTTCGGGCCAATGGCGCGGGAGTCGCCGTCATGTACACCAAAAATGTCCTGATGGAAAATAACCGCTTTGAGGAAAACTGGGGAGCCAGCAGCTACGGAATTTTGCTCAAAGACATCAGCGACAGCAAAGTGGTCGGCAATACGTTTATGAAAAACACCGTTGGGATCTACATGGAAGGCAGCAGCAGAATTGAGTTTACCGGGAATACTTTTCAGGAAAACGGCTGGGCTCTCAAGCTCATGGCAAGCTGTGATCAAAACACCTTCAAAGGAAATAATTTCACCCAAAACACCTTCGACATGAGTTCCAATGGTTCGGTGGTGCTCAATACCATCACGGAAAACTACTGGGACAAATACGAAGGCTATGACCTTGACAAAAATTACGTGGGCGATGTGCCTTACAGACCCATCAATCTTTACAGCGTAATCGTGGAAAAAATCCCCGCAGCGGTGATTCTGTGGAGGAGTTTTATGGTGACGCTTTTAGACAGGATGGAAAAAATCCTGCCCACCCTCACCCCGGACCAAATGATCGACCAATCCCCAAAAATGAGACCTTATGATTTCGGTTAATTCGATATCCAAGAAGTTTGGCAAGCAGGAAGTTTTGAAGGAATTCAAGCTCAGTTTCGAAAAAGGAAACAGCTACGCGATCATGGGCCCAAATGGCAGCGGCAAGACCACGCTGATCAAGTCCATTCTGGGAATGGTAATCCCTGACAAAGGGGAAATTCTCGTCAATGGCCAGTCCATCAAAGGGCGAAATGATTACCGACACCTTATAGGATACATGCCTCAGATCGGCAGATATCCTCAAAATATGACCATCGGGCAGCTTTTTGCCATGATGAAAGATATGCGCCCTGAAATCATACACTACGATCTCGACCTGATCGAAGCATTTGAATTAGACAAGATCAAAGACAAGAACATGGGTACACTTTCGGGAGGAACAAGACAAAAAGTAAGCGCTGCTTTATCCTTTCTATTCAATCCCGAAATCCTGATTTTGGATGAGCCAACTGCCGGATTGGATCCTATCGCAGTGGAGATCCTAAAGTCCAAAATCAAGAAAGAGCGCGAAGCCGGAAAACTTATTTTGATCACTTCCCACATCCTGAGTGATCTGGAGGAACTGACCTACCATGCGATTTACATTTTCGAAGGGGAAGTGTTCTTCAATGATTCCATCGAAAGCCTGAAAGAAATCACTTCCGAGGAGAAATTTTCCCCGGCCATTGCCAAACTCATGCAATGGACCTTAAAAAAAAAAGTCAACATCTAAAGCCCTGAGGTATGCTTAAGCTGCTCAAATACGCCCTTTACGATATTCTCAAGTCCAGATTTGCCATTATTTACACCGTGTTTTTGGTGCTGGTGGCAGTGTCGATTTATCAGGTTTCGGATGATCTCAGTAAGGTTTCTCTGAGTCTGATGAACATCATGATCATGATCATTCCCCTGATATCAGCGGTTTTTGCCACGACTCATTTCTACAACAACCTGGAGTTTATCGAACTGATGCTGGCACAGCCGGTGAAGCGGTCTCAGGTTTTCCTTAGTCAGTTGTTTGCGGTAATTCTTATGCTCAGTTTGTCCATCATAATTGGATTTGGACTTCCGATGTTACTTTGGGGAGCGGATAGCAGCCTGATTACGCTTCTGGCTGTTGGCGTGATCCTCAGCACAGTGTTTACGGGCTTCGCTTTTTTGGCAAGTGTGATCACCCGGGACAAAGCCAAGGCAATCGGGATTAGCCTTGCCCTTTGGATTTACTTCTCCTTGGTGTATGACGGATTTGTGCTTTACTTCATTTACAGCTTTGCGGATTATCCTTTGGAGAAAGCCACGCTTGCTTTGGTTATGCTAAACCCGGTGGATTTAGGCAGAATACTGATGCTGATGCAATTGGATATTTCTGCACTGATGGGATATACAGGCGCATTTTTCCAACAGTTTTTTTCCAGCGGTCTTGGGGTTTTGGTGTCAGCGGGAGCCTTGGTGATTTGGATGTTTTGGCCGAATTTATTGGCTATGAAAGTATTCAGAAAAAGAGATTTCTGAGGAAAAACATTTTCCAATCGGTTTTCTTAGGTTTATTAAGGCAATTCCTCCAAATGAGTTATAGTTTACACAAGCAAAGTAAAGAAAGTGAATAGTTTTAAGAGTAAAGTAGGAAAAGACCATCTCATCAAAAAAGGAGTATGTTGAAACCAATCCTTGGACAAACTTTCTAAAATATTCGAAGCTGTTCCTGACAGTGCTGAAGGCCGCATTGATGGTTGCTTTAATCCAGAAATACGAAAAAGCGCATTTCTAGATAGCCTTGCCCGATCCCATCGAGGCAAAAAAAGAAACCAGGTCCAGAAAAGGTCTAAAAGACAAAGATCTGATCCCTGCCATTTGAAGCAAACCCAGGATAGTATACTGGAAAAAGTGTACGAGTAATTCGAAGCGAATCATCGTACAATAACTTGGCAGCAAAGGTAAATTGCTACAGAAAATCAGTTATCCGAAATTTTTACCATAGAATTAGTTGTTAACTGGAAAAACTTCTTATCAATTAAAATGGAAAAAGAGGGGAGACTTAATTCGTACCGTTCGTACGATTCGTACCTCTCGTACAATACGAAGTGTTCGAGGGCTGAAATTCGAAACTATTCAATTTAGTTATAATTCTGGTGCCTAGATTTGTCTTCCTAAAGTAAAGAATCAAAACTGAATTCTAGATTTAAGCGATCTAATGGTCAAAAATAGTTGGTGAAATATCCTCTAAGCGTCTGATAATAAATTATTTACAAGGACCTTATTGAAACTGGTTTCAATAAGGTTTTTTTGTTTCATGAAAACTTCAAAAAAAGCGGTGGTGGGCCTGTGGGTTTGTTG
>CALRRX020000454.1:0-3553 GCA_943370675.1 Reyranella massiliensis 521
CAACCATTTAATTCAACATTCCCAACTTTTCTCCCACTTGCCGGGTTTGATTGCTAACTTTGCCAGCTATGACTTTGAGCACTTTACCAGCTATACAGAACATCGACACCCTCGATCCCAAAGAATACATCATCATCAAAAACGCCCGGGTCAATAACCTCAAAAGCCTGAGCGTCGCCATTCCCAGAAATCAATTTATCGTGATCACCGGACTCTCAGGTTCGGGTAAATCTTCTTTGGCCTTCGATACACTGTTTGCCGAGGGACAGCGCATGTATGTGGAGAGCTTAAGTTCTTATGCACGCCAATTCCTCGGCCGGATGGAAAAGCCCGACGTGGAATACATCAAAGGTGTGGCGCCAGCCATTGCCATTCAGCAAAAAGTCAGCACCAAAAATCCCCGCTCTACCGTAGGCACAACTACAGAAATCTACGATTACCTCAAGTTGCTCTACGCTCGGGTAGGAAAGACATTTTCGCCAGTATCAGGAAAAGAGGTCAAGCACCACACCGTAACGGATATGGTGGATTATGTGCTTTCTTTTGATGAGGGATCCAAGGTCATGATTTCTTGTCCGCTACAGGTAGGCAGAGGGCGTAAAATCGAGCAGGAACTCGAGCTTTTGCTTCAAAAAGGTTACACACGAATTCTGATCAATGGAGAAGTGTATTTTGTAGAGGATCTTTTGGGGGAAAAGAAAATCCCCAAAGGCAACTATGAAATACTGATCGACCGAGCTACTGTAAGAAAAGACGACGAAGACAACCAATTCCGAATCGCCGACTCGGTACAAACTGCCCTTTTCGAAGGGCACGGAGATTGCAAAATCACTGTTCCGGATGTCGAAACACGATCTTTCTCCGATCGCTTTGAACTGGATGAGATAAGCTTCGAGCTTCCCTCAGTCAACTTTTTCTCCTTCAACAATCCCTATGGCGCCTGCAAGCGCTGTGAGGGTTTTGGCAATGTCTTGGGTATCGATCGGGATTTGGTCATTCCTGACAAAGAAATGTCCGTGTATGAAGGAGCGATCGCACCTTGGCGTGGAGAGTCCAGCAAACAATGGCTGGAACCATTGCTAAAAAAAGGAATCGAGTTTGACTTTCCGATTCATAGATCCTACAACGAACTCACCGAGAAAGAACAGGAATTACTTTGGACGGGAAATAAGTACTTCCAAGGACTGAATGCCTTTTTCGAAGATCTGGAAACTAAAACCTACAAAATCCAATTCCGAGTCATGCTATCCCGATTCCGTGGTCGCACCACATGTCCGGATTGCAGGGGAACTCGCCTTCGAAAGGATGCGTCTTACGTGAAAATCGACGGAAAATCCATCACAGATATCGTTTTGATGCCGATTGAGGATGCCTTAGTTTTTTTCAAAAATCTCAAACTCGCCGAGCACGAAGCCAAAGTGGCAAACCGCCTTCTAAAGGAAATTACCAGCCGACTGGAATTTATGGATCAAGTGGGCTTGGGCTACCTTACCCTAAATCGACTGACCTCCACGCTTTCCGGCGGTGAATACCAGCGGATCAAACTTGCGACTTCATTGGGATCTGCACTAGTGGGTTCCATGTACATCCTCGACGAACCCAGTATTGGACTTCACCCGAGAGATACCGATCGATTAGTGGGTGTGCTGAAGGAACTGAAGAATCTCGGCAATACCGTCATCGTCGTAGAGCACGAGGAAAAAGTAATGAAAGCCTCCGATCAGATCATCGACATCGGACCGGATGCGGGTGTCAAAGGAGGAGAGTTGCTTTTTCAGGGAAAAATCGAAGACCTGATCACCAATGGCACCACTTATACGGCCAAATACCTTCGAGGGGAAGAGAAGATTTTCACAAAAACAGGCAACCGAACCTGGAAAGACTCCATCACTGTTAAAGGCGCCCGAGAAAACAACCTGAAAAACCTGACCGTCCAATTTCCGCTCAATACGCTCACTTGCGTGACAGGAGTTTCGGGTTCGGGTAAATCTACGCTGATCAAAAAAGTGCTTTATCCTGCTTTGGGAAAAATGCTGGGTACGGTAATCGACGAAGGCGGAAAATACGACCGGATCGAAGGTGACTACAAGCGGATCACACAGGTGGAATTTGTCGATCAGGATCCGATCGGCAAGTCCTCCCGATCCAATCCAGTTACCTATGTGAAGGCTTATGATGCTATTCGTAACCTCTTTTCCGAGCAACCGCTTTCCAAGCAGAGAGGATACAAACCCGCATTTTTTTCCTTCAATGTGGACGGCGGCCGATGTGAAGGGTGTCAAGGCGAGGGAATTACGACTGTGGAAATGCAGTTTATGGCTGATATTCATCTGACCTGCGAATCCTGCAAGGGCAAGCGATTCAAAAATGAAATCCTCGAGGTCAAGTACAAAGACAAAGATATCTCCGAAGTCTTGGATATGACGATCGATGAGGCTTTGGAGTTTTTCAAAGGAAAAACCCAGATAGTTAATCGCCTTCAGCCACTTCAAGAAGTAGGTCTGGGCTATATCGGCATGGGTCAAAGTTCCAATACCCTTTCCGGTGGAGAAGCCCAGCGGGTGAAATTGGCTTCTTTCCTTGGTAAAGGCGGTACGAAAACCGGAGACCATATCCTCTTTATTTTCGATGAACCTACAACTGGACTTCACTTCCACGACATCAGTAAGCTCCTGCACAGCATCAATGCCCTGATCGATCAGGGTCACTCCGTGATCATCATCGAGCACAATACTGAGGTGATCAAATCTGCAGATTGGGTCATCGACTTAGGTCCTGAGGGCGGACATAAAGGTGGGCATTTGACTTTTGAAGGTACGCCGGAAGAGTTGGCCAGAGAAAAAGAGAACTTTACAGGGAAGTATTTGGGAGAGAGTTTTATTTAAGCAAAAACCCTCCAAGGGTTGCGAACCCTTGGAGGGTTATCTATATTCGCAAGCACAATTGGAATCTTAGCTCAGCTGGTTTAGAGCGCTGCTTTGACAGAGCAGAGGTCATGGGTTCGAATCCCTTAGATTCCACAGGTTTAGCCACAAAGGCACAAAGTCGCGAAGATTTTGTGCCTTTTTGGTAAAAGGATAAATTTGATTAGAACAGCGGGCGTAACTCAGTTGGTAGTGCGTCAGCTTCCCAAGCTGAATGTTCCCGATCTTCTTCGGGACAGGCTGTGAGTTCGAGACTCATTACCCGCTCCTGAAGGGGCCTAGGAATAATCCTTGGCCTTTGTTTTTTTGACTAACTAGAAAATTGATTTTCAATTAATTGAACACAATTTTTGAAAATTTTTACCATGAAAATCGAAAGTTTGATTTACGATTTTCATGGTAAAGTATTTTAAAAAAATCCATTTCCCGCTGATTTTCGCAGATTTCAATCGCTGATCTACGCGGATTTTATCAGCGTCTATCTCCGAATTTTTCTGCGCCTATCTGCGGGAAAGTTTTACCATCAAATCACCACCACCCCTTTTCCCAGCATCTTACGATCCAAAATTGCCTGTAAGGCTTCCGGAGCTTCCTCAAGACTGTATGTTCTGCCGATATGCTGCTTGATT
>CALRRX020000455.1:0-3547 GCA_943370675.1 Reyranella massiliensis 521
TGGTGGTTTCAGAAGAAACAGGCCAAATCTCCATGATGAAAAATGGAAAGGTACTCCACAACCTTTCTTTCCAAGAGATCAGAGAAATCATCAACGACTACCTCAACAATCTGGACTTAGATGATCGATTTGAAAACCTCTCCGAATACGACCTCATCGCCAAAAAGAACCTTGCGTTGAGCAAGAAAGCATAAAAAAAACCGACTCTTCAGTCGGTTTTTTTTATGCTAACCTGTAAATGATTTATTGAATGCCCCAATGAGTGTCCTCACTCATGGGATTTTAGACTTGGAAAGTAATTCTAATTGGTCATCGATCTTCCGTCATCGGTCCACCGTCTGAAGATTATTCGATCACCCCCAACTCTTTCCCCACCTCAATAAAAGCAGCAATCGCCTGATCGAGATGATGTCTTTCGTGACCAGCAGAAATCTGCACTCGGATTCTAGCTTGACCTTTTGGCACCACCGGATAGTAGAACCCGATCACATAGATTCCTTTTGCTAATAACTTCTCAGCCATCTTTTGCGAAAGCACGGCATCGTACAGCATAACCGGAACGATCGGGTGCGTTCCTGGTTTGATATCAAAGCCGGCAGCATTCATCTTTTCTCTGAAGTAGGCAGTATTTGCCTCCAGCTTATCCCGAAGTTCCGTGGTCTCTGATAGCAAATCCAACACAGCAATAGAAGCTCCTGTGATAGATGGCGCCAAGGTATTGGAGAACAAGTAGGGTCTGGAACGCTGACGTAGCAACTCGATAACTTCTTTTCTCCCGGAAGTAAATCCGCCTGATGCTCCGCCAAGAGCTTTGCCCAAGGTACCTGTGATGATATCGATTTTGCCCATCACACCACAATGCTCGTGGACGCCACGGCCGGTTTTACCCATAAATCCTGTCGAGTGGCACTCATCCGACATGATCAAGGCCTCGTATTTCTCCGCCAATTCCACGATTTTATCCAGCTGAGCGATCGTGCCATCCATGGAGAAAACTCCGTCAGTGACAATGATCTTTTGCTTGGCACCGGCGGCTATGGCGTCTTGCAGCTGCTTTTCCAAGTCAGCCATGTTATTGTGCTCGTAGCGGTAGCGCATTGCTTTGCAGAGTCTCACCCCATCGATAATGGAAGCGTGATTCAAGGCATCGGAAATGATCGCATCTTCCGGTCCAAAAAGCGGCTCGAACACTCCCCCATTTGCATCAAAAGCTGCTGCATAGAGGATGGTATCCTCCGTACCCAAAAACTCGGAGATCTTCCGCTCCAACTCTTTATGAATATCCTGAGTACCGCAGATAAATCGAACGGAAGACATTCCAAACCCATGGGTGTCAATGGCCGCTTTGGCCGCCTCGATGACTCGAGGATGAGAGGAAAGTCCGAGGTAGTTGTTTGCACAAAAGTTCAGCACTTGCTGTCCGCCTGAGATGGTAATTTCTGCGGCCTGGGGAGAAGTGATGATTCGTTCTCTTTTGAAAAGTCCAGCTTCTTCGATGGATTTGAGTTCCTCTTGTAATTTGGGTTTAAACTGATCGTACATGATTCTGAATTTGGCTTTTGTGATTTTTCGTTTTCCGTTAGTCAAAATTCCCCTTTTATGTCCTGACTTTCTCAATTCTGGGAAGGGTTTTTTGCTACTTTTGCGCAAGCAAACCCAAATATAGATAAAAACCCTCAAGGCGACTTTTAGGGTTTTTCGAAAGACCTTCGTATGGAAAAAATCCTTGTCATCGGAGCTGCAGGACAGCTAGGTTCAGAACTCACACAGGCATTGGCCAATCAGTTTGGAGGAGAACAGGTCATCGCAACCGACCTTAGAGATTCAGCCCGATCTGCCTTTGATTACTGCCGATTTCAGACCTTGGATGTGATGGATAAAGAGGCTCTTCGGAACTTGGTAACGGAAGAAAAAGTAACCCAGATTTATCACCTTGCTGCGGTACTTTCGGCAACGGGAGAAAAGAACCCACTTTTTGCGTGGCATCTCAATATGGAGAGTTTGCTATATGTCTTGGAACTAGCCAAAGACTTAAAACTGGACAAAATATACTGGCCTTCCTCCATCGCTGTCTTCGGGCCAAATACTCCGAAAGTAAATACACCACAATTCTGCGTCAAAGAACCCAACACCGTCTATGGCATCAGCAAACAGGCTGGAGAAAGGTGGTGTGAATATTACTTTGAAAAACATGGTGTAGATGTGCGAAGCCTCCGTTATCCAGGCTTAATCGGCTACAAATCCTTACCGGGAGGCGGCACCACAGATTATGCAGTGGACATCTACCATAAGGCGATTGCAAACGAAAAATTCAACTGCTTCCTTCGCGAGGATAGTTACTTGCCGATGATGTACATGCCCGATGCAATCAAAGCAACTTTGGATCTGATGAATGCCCCTCGTGAATCGGTGAAAATCCGCTCCAGCTACAACCTGGCGGGAATGAGCTTTTCTCCAAAAGAAATCTTTGAAAGCATCAAAAAATTCGTCCCTGACTTCCAAATCGAGTTCAATCCTGATTTCCGACAAGCCATCGCGGATTCTTGGCCAGATAGTATCGACGACAGTCGTGCTCGGGAAGACTGGGGATGGAAACCGGAGTATGACTTGGATGCGATGACAGCGGATATTTTGAAAAATCTGCCGAGTTATTTTCCTCCAAGAAAGTAAGCCTTAATAAATCTGCTTAAGCCGCCTTTAACTCAGGCGGCTTAGCCTACATTGCTAAACTTCAGGTCCCGAATACTGACCGAAAGCAGGTTATCTCCCTGAGCCAATAGCTCTGGCGCACCCTCGTCTACCAATTTTCCCTGATCCAAAATCAACACCTCATCTGCCAGCAGGGCAGGTCGGATGCGGTGAGTCACTACGAGGACGGGAATCTCTTCCTTTAGCTTCAGGATCAAGTCAAGCATCTTCTGCTCAGTCATCCGATCCATGGCTCCGGTAATTTCATCCAGCAATAGGGCTTTCGGCTTTTTTAGCAACGCCCTTGCGATGCCTACCAGCTGCTTCTGTCCGCCCGATAGATTCACTCCTTCTTCTCCCACTTGGGTAAAATAGCCCTGAGGCATGCGCTCAAAAAATTCATGCAATCCCAAGTCCTGACATCTTTGGACCACTTCTTTATACCCTTCCGGATTAGTGTCTAAGCAGATGTTATAGATCAGACTCCCATTAAAAATCTTGATCTCCTGAGGCACGTATCCTACTCGTTCTCGCCAGCCGATTTTAGAAATATCTTGCAGTGACCTATCCCCATTGATCAGGACAGATCCTGATTCTGGTGGGTAAAAGGCCATCAAAACCTGCAGCAGCGTACTCTTTCCTCCCCCGGACTCACCCAAAAGCACGCTTAACTTGCCTTTCTTCAATTCAAAACTCAGCCCGTCAAAGAGCAGTTTTCTTCCCGGAAACCTGAAACTCAGGTTGGCCACCTGAATCTGATCTATAGCATCGGGAAGTTCCGTTTCTCCGGAAATTGGCTCCTGTTCCAGCTGTACAAATTCATAAAGTCTATCCCCAGCGATTTGCGCTTCTTGGATTT
>CALRRX020000456.1:0-3539 GCA_943370675.1 Reyranella massiliensis 521
CGTCAGAGACTATGACGAAGCCATTCGCTACTACACCGAAGTCTTGAATTTTGAGCTTTTGGAAGACACCAAAATGAGTGAAACCAAGCGATGGGTACGGGTATCACCTCCCGGCTCGACTTGTCACCTCCTTCTAGGCAAAGCCGCCAACGAAACTCAAGAAAAGCAAATTGGCTTTCAGGCTGGAGGACGCGTGTTTCTTTTCCTTTACACCGATGACTTTTGGAGAGATTACCACAACTATACTTCCCGAGGTGTGGAGTTTATCCGCGAACCTGCCGAAGAAAGCTATGGGATTGTCTCGGTCTTCAAGGATTTGTATGGGAATCTTTGGGATCTAATTCAGCCGAAGGAATAAACCCAATCTGGCATCAAAGCGAAATCTACCCCTTGAACCTTGCCATTCCCTCCTCATTCCCTATTTTTGCCAACACCTGACCAAAGGGGACTTTGCCCCTGCCATGCGGGTGATTTTCCTTTTGGTCCTTCCTTTTTATGTCACTCCAAGTCTCTCGTATTACCAAGATTTACGGCACTCAGAAAGCACTCGATGAGGTGAGCTTTTCAGCCTCTCCTGGGAGAATTTTGGGCTTTCTCGGACCAAATGGCGCCGGCAAATCCACCACGATGAAGATCATCACAGGGTACCTTTCTGCCGATTCAGGCGAGGTCAGCATCCTAGGTGAAGACGCTTTGACTAATCCCAAGAAAATCAGCCCGAAAATCGGGTACCTCCCTGAGCACAATCCGCTTTATCTGGATCTGTACGTACGGGAATTCCTGGAATTTTCCGGAGGACTTTATGGATTGAAGTCAGCTGAGATCCGAAAACGAACTGACGAACTGATCCGCAAAACCGGACTTCTTCCCGAACAACACAAGAAAATCGGACAACTCTCCAAAGGGTATCGACAGCGTGTAGGATTGGCAAGAGCCTTGATTCATGATCCTCAAGTCGTGATATTGGACGAACCTACCACCGGACTTGATCCCAATCAGCTGGTGGACATCCGAAATCTGATTTTGGAAGTGGCGGAAAACAAAACCCTGATCTTCTCGACCCATATTATGCAAGAAGTCGAAGCGATCTGTCAAGATGTGGTGATCATCAATCGTGGAAAAATCCTCGCTGCCAGTCCACTTTCCGAACTCAAAGCGGCTTCCTCCCAGACCGAGTATGTGATGGAAACGGAAGAACCCATGGAATTGGCTTGGTTTGAAGGAATCGGAGCAGTCCGCTTTGGACAAAAAGGAGATCGAGAGATTATCCTTCAAACCGAAGATCCCTCTGAAGCCCGAAAAGCCCTGATGCAAATTGTCGCTGAAAAGCAATTGAATCTAACCAGCCTCAATCAAGGAAAGAAAAATTTGGAAACCCTCTTCCGCGAAATCACCAACGCCCAATGAAAAGTCTTTTTCTAAAAGAGATCAATGCCTTCTTTGGAAGCCTCACAGGCTACCTGGTGTTGGCTTTGTTTCTGGTGGCCTTGGGCTTGATTGTGTGGGTTTTTCCTGAAAGCTCTGTCTTGGATTACGGGTATGCAGATTTGGAATCGCTTTTTTCCTATACCCCGTACGTATTCACGTTCCTGATCCCGGCGATTGCCATGCGGACGATTGCAGAGGAGCGAAAAAACGGCACTTGGGAATTGCTTCGCACTTCTCCCCTTTCGTTGATTCAGATTATTCTGGCCAAATACCTCGCCCTTTTGGCTTTGGTCGTTTTGGCGGTTCTACCCACGCTTTTATATGGATATACCATTTCCACACTGGGTAATCCTCCTGGAAATTTGGATTGGGCGGGCTTCTTTGGAAGTTGGGCAGGCTTGCTGATGATCGGAGCTACGTTTGCAGCGGTGGGATTGTTTGCCAGTTCGCTCACCTCTCAGCAGGTGGTTGCTTTTGTGTTGGGTGTGTTTCTTTGCTTTGTACTTTACTTTGGTTTTACCGCCTTGGCAGAAATGCTAACGGGAGAAGCGGCCTTTTGGGTAGAAGAACTCAGTTTGAGTTATCACTACAACAGTCTCAGTCGAGGCGTGATTGACAGCAGAGATGTATTTTTCTTGATAGGTATGATTTGGGTGTTTTTGGGTGGTTCGGTCTTGATCTTGAGAAACAAATGAAAAAGACAGTAACCTCAACTCTGACCCCATTTTTGATTCTCCTTGCAGGGGTGATTATCCTTTTCGGATTAAGTCATTTTCTGCAGTTTAGGGTGGATTTGACTGAGGAAAAGCGCTTTTCTCTGCATCCTTCTACCAAAGCTCTATTGGAAAATCTGGATCGCCCGATCTATGTGGACATTCTTCTGACGGGAGAAAACCTACCCGGTGGCATGCGCAGATTGCAAAAATCTATCGAAGAGACGGTCCGTACCTTCAATGCCTATTCTTCTGAAAAAATCACCGTTTCCTACTTTGATCCACTGAGCGTCACCGACTCGCTTCAGGAAGAATTTATCCTCAGCTTGGCGGATTACGGCATCAACCCAACCAATGTCTATTCCAACCAATCCGCGGGGCAGCAAACCCAGTTGATTTTTCCGGGGGTATTGGTCAGCGATGAGGAATTTGAAACAGGTACATTGGTGCTGAAAGGAGAAAGGGGAATGACTCCAGAGCAGATTTTGAATACCTCCATTGAAAATTTGGAATTTGAGCTCAGCCAAGCGATCGAAAAACTGATCAATCCCAAGAAGGGCGCGATTGCCATGGTCATTGGCCACGGGGAACTATCCGAAGACGATGGTTTTGGAATGGTGGAAGCCTTGGACGGACAGTTTGAACTTTTCAAAGTACCGCTGGATCAGGCCAAAAAGCCTGAGGACCTGAATTCCTTTTCGAGCATTTTTATCCTTGGTCCAAAAAGTAGCTACACTGAGCGGGAGCTTTTTCTCCTCGATCAATACGTGATGAACGGAGGAAATCTAGTCGTCGCTGCCGAAGGAATTGACGCGGACATGACCCAAGCCGGAGGAGAAGGGACGCTGGCCCTACCGCTGGAAAACGAGCTCGATCGCCTGCTTTTTCGCTATGGCATCCGAATCAATAAAGACGTCATTCAAGACCTGAATTTCTCCTTGATCCCGGTGATGGGAGGGAATTTTGGAAACCAAGAGCAATTCGTACCGCTTCCTTGGCCATTTCATTTTAATGCAGGACGGGTTCAAAGTCATCCAATCACCAAAGCGCTGGATCAGGTCAATTTCCGATTTGCCAGCAGTCTGGATACCGTGAAGGCTGAGGGAGTCACAAAAACTCCTTTGATTTTCGGTTCGGACAATGCCCGAATTCTTCCTGCACCCGCGAGAGTAGCTTTTGCAGATATGCAGCAAGCTCCAAAAGTGGAGGAGTTTGCCCTTCAGCGGCTTCCATTGGCCTACTTGCTGGAAGGAGAATTTACTTCTTTGTTCAAAAACCGATTTGTACCGGATGAATTTGCGCAAGTGCCTTTCAAAGAATCGGGAAAAGGAAAAGTGGTGGTCTTCGGAGACGGTTCGGTTTTCCAAAGTCAGCTTAGTCTGCAGGGCAATCAGCCTT
>CALRRX020000457.1:0-3527 GCA_943370675.1 Reyranella massiliensis 521
CATGATTTTTAATTTTTTAGGCCCACTCAATGTTGCCTTGGCAATCCTATTTTTCAAAGGGAAACGCTTTTCCAAAACCATGTTTATGAATCTGATAGTTTTGATGATTTATCCAATGGTGTCCGTATTGGCTCATGCCATTTTTAAAGCTCCTGATCTTGGTGACGTAGAATTTGAGCTAGGTGCAAACATGGTGACTAGTGGCGGCTTTGGCTCAAATCAAGTTTCTACAGGTCTCGGTCTAGCCTCTTTTCTCGTTTTCATTTTCTGGATTAACAATTGGAAACTTACAGGTTATCGTTGGTTAGATACCTCTTTATTAATTGTATTTATACTTCAGGGCCTATTGACTTTTTCAAGAGGCGGGATGGTTACAGGATTTTTAGGGATTTTTGTGTTGCTCCTTACCCTGAGAAATGCCAAATCATGGCAAATCAAAAAGTATCACCTTCCAAGAATCGGGAAATACCTTATTCCATCCTTTATTCTCATAATGGGGGTATTTTTTGCAGTCAACCGTCTGACAGAAGGGATGCTTTTACTCAGGTATCAGGGAGAGACAGCAGGTACAGTAGCAGGGTCAAAACAAAAGTCTCTAAATACCATAACCTCAGGGAGATTTGATATTTTCACAGGAGATATTGATCTTTTTTTAGAAAACCCGATTTTGGGTGTTGGTGCAGGCGCTTCTAAATATCTTCGTGAAAAGATGACGGGTGTAGTTGCTCACGTAGAATTAAGCCGCCTTTTGGGAGAACATGGCCTTCTAGGTATTCTTTACTTTATTCTTTTGGTAAACTACGGGTTAAAGCTTCCAAGATCCAATCCTAATCCCGCATATGTTGGGGTGATAATGGCACTTTTTGTAGTTGGTGTATTCACCAGTTTCCATGCTGCTATGAGAACTTTTGTTTCTCCTATGACGATTGGGTTGAGTATGGTTTTTATCAGAGGTATGGCTAATCAGAAGATAAGCCCCAAGAATCAAGTAAATCAAACCATGGTTAAGCTGTAATTGGGATCATTTCCAAGATGAAAATATTGATTTTTTACCAGTATTTCGGAACTCCAAAAGGAGGTTGGAGTACCAGATATTATGAGTTTACCAGGAGATGGGTAAAAGAAGGCAATGAGGTAACTGTTGTCACTTCTCCCTACTATAAATCTGATATTAGGACCGATAAATTCATCGAAAGGAGTTCGATCGAGGGGGTCAATTTGATCATCATCAATTCGCCAGATTCTAATAAAGATTCATTTGTTAAAAGAGCATGGAATGCGCTAAGGTTCAGCTTGGTCTCAATTTTTTATGCATTGAATGAGCCTCATGATGTAGTCATTTCTAGTTCGGGACCAATAACTACCGCTATTCCCGGGCTGATGTCAAAATGGTTTAGAAGAAAAAAACTGGTCTTTGAAGTCAGAGACCTTTGGCCGAAAGGAGGTATAGAGCTTGGAAAGCTTTCTAATTCTTTGGCAAAAAGTGTTGCATTGGGATTTGAAAAGTTGATTTACACCAATTCAGATCTAGTTGTTACTTGCTCTTCTGGAATGGAATCCGGAGTAAAGGAGGTAGTGGAAAATGTCAAGACCTTAGTCATTCCAAACTCATCCGATGTAAGTTTATTTTCTTCAGATACTGGTTTGCCCCAATTTCCGAATGGGTTTGATTCTGATCTTCCGATTTTTGTTTATGCAGGATCTTTGGGTCTTATGGATGATTGCGGACAGATTCTAAAGGGAATTAAGGCCGCAATAGATCTTGAATTAGCATTTGTTTTTATTGGAGATGGGGCTGAAAAAGAATTTCTCCAACTTCTTACAAAAGAATATGGCCTGGAAAAGAAAGTGTGGTTTCTAGGTTTAATTCCAAAAGTTGAAGTGGTAAAGTGGCTTCAACAAGCAAGGGCCAGTTTTGTCACCTTTAAAGATTTGCCAGTATTACACACTAGCTCACCCAACAAAATGTTTGATTCATTTGCTGCCGGAGTTCCTATCATCCAATCTACAAGAGGCTGGATTGCAGAATTGGTTCGAGAAACCGAATGCGGGATCAACGTAGATCCGAATCATCCAGAAGACATTGCCACTGCCTTAAGACTATTTGTACAAAGGCCTGAGCTGGCAAAGAAAATGGGTGAGAACGCACTTCAATTAGCAAAGTCTGAATTTAGCAGGGATCACTTGTCCCAGAAGTTTTTAAGAGGAATTCAACAAATCCAAGATTGAAAACCCTACTCACAGGAGCCAGCGGTTTCTTAGGTTATTACCTTAAGGAGCAATTCCAAAAAGATCTTATCACTTTAGGGAGGGGATCTTCAAATTCTATTCCTTGTAGTCTAGACAAGGAAATACCTGTTTTGCCTCCCGTGGACTTGGTTGTTCATAATGCAGGCTGGGCACATCGAATTCCCAAAAACCCTGAGGAAGAGAGTAAATTTTATCAGGTAAATCTTTTTGGTACAAATAACCTCCTGACAGGATTGGAAAATTCAGGTGCTCTACCTAAAGCGATTGTATTTATTAGTACCGTAGCGGTCTATGGTCTTGAAAAAGGAAGCCTAATTTCAGAAAAAACGGAACTTAGACCTGAAACACCCTATGCCAAAAGCAAATTTGAAGCAGAGTTACTTTTACAAGGTTGGGCTTCTTCCAAAGGTGTGAATCTTATAATTCTCAGGCTTCCATTAGTAGCAGGAGCAAAAAATACTCCCGGTAATCTGGGAGCAATGATTCGGGGAATCAAAAATGGGTTTTATTTCAGGATTGGTACTGGGAATGCTAAAAAATCCATGGTTTTAGCATCTGATGTGGCATCCTTGGTGCCGACACTGATCTCCAAAAAGGGGGTCTTCAATCTTACTGATGGCGTCCATCCGACTATTGCTGAGTTGGAAGATTATTTGGGGAGTTTTTATGAAAAAAAAATAAGAACAATTCCGAGTTGGCTTTTGAAAATTGCGGTCTATTTGGGAGATCGATTTCCACAAGTTCCTATCAACTCCTATAGGTTGTCAAAGCTTAGCGATTCTCTGACTTTTGATGATAGCAAAGCGAGAAAAGAACTGGGCTGGAATCCCAGTCATGTCATCGGAAACCTTGATTTGAACTAGTAATGGAGAGGCCTAAATCAATTCTCTTTTTGGGAGAAACCTACCGAGCAGATGCTCAAACCTGGATCAAGGGAATTGAATCTGTTTCAGGCATTAAGTTGGATACCTTGGAAGTGAAAACCACCAAGTCCCGATTTAACAGGATTTTGGCATTTTTAGGATTTGCTTGGAAAATAGTCGTACTCAATTTCACCAAAACCTATGATTTGGTTTTGGCTGAGAGAGCTACCAGTTATGGTTTATTTTCATTGATTGTTAGAGCTAAAAAACGAATTGTTGCTCAGCAAGGAATAACTGATGCTTGGCCAGAGTCGGGTTTTTCAGGATTTTATAAGCGGATTTTGCAGCGAACAGTCTATTCAAAAGTAGATTTAATTCATGCTTGGGGAGAAGTAATGGTTCCTGCTATGATCA
>CALRRX020000458.1:0-3519 GCA_943370675.1 Reyranella massiliensis 521
AGACTTCAGTAAAGAGGAAAAATTCCGGCCAGACCTTCTTTCGTATTACCGTGGATCTCCAGGGGACAGCACGGTGGTAATGTACATTCCGGTGATGTTTGATTTGGAGAAAAAAGAGGAAAAACGAATTCCAGAACTCAGCTCGCCCCATTTTATTGGCATTCAACTCCGCTGGTCTGATGACAGCGAAAGCCTTTCTGGATTTCATTTCCCCAGAGGATACAAAGAATACCACTTGCTGGAAATTAATGCTTCAGATCTTTCCATCCGAAAAATCTATTCAGAATCCTCTCCCACTCACATCAACAGAGACAATATTTTCAGAAGGCTGAAAAACAATCAATTCATTCTGGGTTCGGAAAAATCGGGATGGAACCATCTCTACCTGATGGATTGGAATGGAAAAGAAGTCAAGCAGCTTACTTCCGGAGACTATGTCGTCAACAAGCTCACGTTTGTGGATGAGGCGAATGGGGTCTTGTACTTTGAGGCATCAGGTAAAGAAGCTGGGCGAAATCCCTACTTCAACCACTTGTATAAAGTCAATCTGGATGGATCAAATCTGGAATTGCTTACTCCCTAAAATGCTTTTCACGAGATATCCATAAGTCCAAATGGCAGATTTGCAGTGGATAATTATTCCACTGTCAATCAGCCCACTCAGTCTGTGTTGATTGATCTATCGGCAGGAAAACTGTTGGCAAAAATCTCAGAAGCAGACATCACCAACCTAAAAAAGAGAGGCTATCAATTCCCTGTACCTTTCACGGCCACTGCAAAAGATCAAAAGACCGAAATCCAAGCCGTATATTTTCTTCCCACCACCTTTAATCCCAAAAAGAAATACCCGATCATCGACTATACCTACACTGGTCCTCATACTTCCACTGTTCCCAAAACCTTTAAATCAGGCTTAATGGGACACCAGCAGCCCATGGCAGAATTGGGCTTTGTGGTCGTGACTGTGGATGGATTGGGAGGATTTGGCAGATCCAAAGCCTTCTCAGACGTATCCTATCGAAACCTCGGGGATGGCACCACAGATCACGTCCTCGCGATCACCCAACTCGCGAGTAAACACCGGTTTTTGGACATAAACAAAGTTGGCATTTTTGGACATTCTGCGGGAGGATACGATGCGGGCAGAGCGATGCTTTTGCATCCTGATTTTTACAAAGTGGGTGTGGCCTCCGCTGGAGACCATGATTTCCGAATGGAAAAAGCCTGGTGGCCAGAGATGTACATGGGCTACCCAGTGGGAGATTATTACCACGAGCAATCCAACATCACCAACGCATCCAAGCTAAAAGGGTATTTACTACTGGCACATGGAGGAATTGATGAAAACGTAAACCCATCGGCCACATTCAAATTTGCAGAAGAGCTGATCAAGGCAGGAAAAGACTTTGACTTGTTCATTTGGCCAAGCCGAAATCACAGCTTTGGCAGACCTCCGGGAGATTACTTCACCAAAAAGCGCTGGGACTACTTCATTGAGCACCTTTTGGGAGAAAAGCCTTTTAGGCATTACAAACTCCCACAGGTACAATACTAGACTTGGGAAGAATTGAATAGGAACCTCCCCTCCAAAACTCAAACTGGAGATTATTCCTCCTCAAAACCAGCTTGGAGAACCTGACAACCCGAAAACCTTGAAAACCAGGCAACCCAAAACCTAGACAACTCGACAACCTGAGAACCCGATAACCAAAAAACTCACCCCTGACTATATCCTTTCAGCATCCGCTGGATATACTTTCCGACAATGTCAAATTCAAGATTGACTGGATCGCCGACTTGAAGCTGATGGAAATTGGTGTGCTCGTAAGTGTAGGGAATGATAGCCACTGAAAATTTGCCTAACCCTGAGTTGAAGCAAGTTAGACTGGTGCCATTGATGGTAATCGATCCTTTTTCAACAGTCACATTTCCCAACATAGGATCATAGGAAACTTCAAAAAGCCAAGACCCATCTTGGTCGGAAATGGATTGGATGGTGCCTACTTGATCCACGTGGCCTTGGACGATGTGTCCGTCAAATCTCCCATTGGCTGGCATGCATCGCTCAAGGTTGACTTTTTTACCTTCCGACCAGCTGGAAAGATTGGTTTTTTTCAGTGTCTCATCGATGGCAGTCACCCGATATTGGTCAGAAGTCACTTGTACCACCGTCAGGCAAACCCCGTCATGAGCCAAAGATTGATCAATTTTGAGTTCCGAACTGATCGGCGAACTCAATTCAAAATGAACATTACTTCCTTCTCTGATGATGTGTTGGATGGTGCCAAAAGACTCAATAATTCCCGTAAACATGACTGAATTTTTAAACTGCGATGAATCAACTGAATAAGCAAAAATTGCCTTTCCGGGTTCAAAGTAAGGGAAATATTCATTTATCTTCGAACAACAAACCCCAACCCGAATGCTAAAACTGGAAGATACCTACCTACACAAAGGAAAGCGTCGTGCACTCGTAGCCGAACTTCGAAAAAAAGGTATCCAAAGCGAACGAGTTCTTGAGGCGATCAACACCCTTCCACGTCATTTCTTTTTCGACACCGCCCTCATTTCACATGCTTACGAAGACAAAGCATTCCCTATTGGTGAAGGTCAGACAATTTCTCAGCCTTACACTGTTGCCTTTCAAACCGAACTCTTGGACGTCAAACCGGGTGACAAAATCCTCGAAATCGGCACAGGCTCAGGTTATCAGGGTTCTATTTTACACCTTTTAGGCGCTCAAGTATATACCATTGAGTATCAAAAAAAACTATTTGAGCACACTTCCAGATTTCTGCAAAGACTGGGCATCCAAATGAATCTCTTTTATGGAGATGGCACGGGAGGACTTCCTGCACATGCTCCCTATGACAAAATCATCGTCACTGCAGGTGCACCTGTAGTGCCAGATGCGCTAATCCAGCAGTTGAAGGTGGGTGGAATTTTGGTGATCCCGGTTGGTGATCGTCAACGGCAAGCGATGGTCAAAATCACCAAAAGATCTTCCAAAGAAATCGTAAGGGAGGAGTTTGAAGGATTTGCTTTCGTGCCTTTGCTAGGCAAAGACGGATGGAAAAACTAACCTTGAGAATAAAGAAGAAGATTCATTTATGAATTTGAGATTTTTTCGATAGTTAATTTCGAAGAGCAATTTTTAAAAATCTAAAACAAAATTTTATTCTTATTTTTGCTCAAATTCAGATTTATGCCAAAGCAAAAGTTAGCAAAGGAATCCGTCACCATCATGACGGAAATGGTGCTTCCCAATGATACCAACACGTTAAATAATCTCATGGGAGGTCGATTGATGCATTGGATGGACATTGTGGCTGCAATCGCTGCCCAGAAGCATTCCAACCGAATCGTGGTCACGGCTTCCGCAGACAGCATTTCCTTCAAGCAGCCTATCAATTTGGGAAATGTGGTCACCCTCAGATCTCAGGTGACTAGGGCATTCAACTCGTCCATGGAGGTTTTTATTGAGGTGACAGCTGAAGATATTCCCGCAAGCAAAAAAAT
>CALRRX020000459.1:0-3516 GCA_943370675.1 Reyranella massiliensis 521
AGCATTTGAATCCAGCGGTTGCATCCTTAATTGGTAAACCTGTGATGAATTTCACGTACACACTTGCAAAATAAGACATCAAAACCCTGCCAATCGGCCAATTGACCACATTGACGCCGGTTATGTATCTTGATCCAATTGCTAAATCATAGGTTCGATCTTTGACAGCCTCATAGAGTCGGATGAGGTCTTTTGGATCATGCGAAAAATCGCAGTCCATCTCAAAAATGAAATCGTAGGATCTTTCAAGCGCCCATTTGAAACCAGCAATATAGGCAGTGCCCAAACCTAGTTTGCCTTTTCTCTCCATGAGATGAAGGCGATCTTGAAAGTCTGATTGAAGCGATTTGACAATTGATCCCGTGCCGTCGGGTGAACCGTCATCAATGATCAGGAGTTCGAAGTTTCCTTCCAGATTCATCACCGTGTGTACCATATCGCTGATATTTTCCAGCTCATTGTACGTAGGGATGATGACGAGTTTGCGGTGGTTCATAGTGCTATCAGTCTTCAAAAGTAAGGTTTCGAATGGATTTTTGAAGAATGGTCAGAGTGAAAAAAGCCTAAACTGTACTTTTGCGCAAAATTTATCCCCTATGTCACTACATATCGCTGTTGTCAGTTATTTCTCCACAGGTGCTTACGATACCAATACTATCGATGAGGATAAACTTTTGTCCGGAATTCTGACCGAAATGGGAATTTCTAATGAGATCCAAGCTTGGTCTGACCCTAAGGTCGATTGGTCTTCCTATTCCCACCTGCTGATCAAATCCACTTGGGATTACTTTGATTTTTATCCTGAGTTTCTACAGTGGATTGATAAAATCAAGGCCATGGGCATCCCTGTTTTAAATGATTTGGACACCATTCGTTGGAATTCTTCTAAGGAATATCTCTTGGAGATTGAGTCGAAAGGATTTCCTACTATCGCAGGGATTCTCTTGGAAAAAGGGAGTCAGCCTACTTTGGAAAAGATCCGGGAGAAAGTGACTACAGATACGATTGTGGTCAAACCCATAGTGAGTGGTGGGGCAAAAAATACTTTGCGAATACCTGTTTCCGATTGGGGGAAATTTGAAGAAAAAGTAAGGGATTTGGTCAAGAAAGAATCCTTTTTGGCTCAACCCTATGTTAAAGAAGTGGCCGAGATAGGAGAGTATTCTCTGATTTTCTTCAATCAAGTTTTTTCTCATGCAGTCCTCAAAACTCCCGCAAAATCAGATTTTAGAGTGCAGCATTACTTTGGTGGAACAATTCAGGAAATCCATCCGGATTCCAATCTATTAGCGCCTGCACAAAAACTCATAGACACATTTGGTCAAAGCACACTTTATGGAAGGGTAGATGGAGTGCTGATCGATGGGGTATTTCACTTGATGGAACTGGAACTCATCGAACCTTACTTGTTCTTGGGGCTCTCTGATAAGGCGATTCCGAATTATAAGCAGGCTTTGAGAAGGAGATTAATTGGATAATTTCAGGTTTTACAATTGAAAAAGCTGTGAAGTTCTCTTCGAAATTTCACAGCTTTTGTTTTTTGAAGAATTAAGAACAAACCTCCTCTAGCTTATTCTTGGCATAATCGCTCCCCCTTTTGGCAGCTTCTTGGATGAGTTGACAACCTTCTGGATTTCCCATTTTTGCGAGGCAGATTCCCTTTTTTCCCAAGGCCTCGTAGTGATCAGGATTGTTTTTCAGAACAAATTCAAAATCCTCCAAAGCCCATGGAAGGTAGCCAATCTTCAGCATGGCAAATCCCCGATTGTAGCGAGCTACCAAGTTGTTTGGTTCTTTCTGTAGGTACAGATTAAAGGATGCGGCGGCACCGAAAAGATCACCTCGACTGGCTCTGGCCATGCCAGTGTAATAGAAGACTTCTGCAAAGTCTGGATTGATGGTTTGAGCTTGCTTTAAAAATTGCTCGGCACGTTCCCAATTTTTGACCATAAGCTGAGATCTTCCAGCTAGGTAGACGATCTCAAAATTTTCAGGGTCAAGGCTGGCCGCTCTCAAAATTGGCAATTCAGCTTCCCGGTAATATTCTTTCTCAAAAAGAATTTTACCAAGACCAGCATAGGCTTGTGCATAGTTGGGATCATAATCCAATATTCTTTCATAATCTTCAGTAGCTGCCTCGGTGTCTCCCAGCTCTTCATAGCAGCGAGCTCTCAGATGAAGCATCTTTACTTCACCAAGATGGAAAAATTGCCTTTTGTTGATCGCTCTAATAGCCTCTTCATACTTCTCGGCCTTATAAAGTGCCTCGATTTCAGCTGGATCGGCAGAGCAGGAAAAAATCAAAAGAATGAATGAAATGGTCGTAATTGTATTTGAAAATCGTTTCATACCTAAATAAACAAAATTAAAACCGAGAGTAAAAAAAACTTCCGTGGATTTTTTAAAAATAAAAAAGCGACTTCGGGATGAAGCCGCTTTTCTACTTAGATGAATTCAAACTTAAAGAACTCCCTTGGTACTTGGGAGTTGGTTGATATTTCTCGGGTCCCGCATCACCGCCATTTTGATGGCTCGGGCAAGGCCTTTGAAGGTTGCCTCGATCTTGTGGTGCTCATTATCTCCTTCTACTTTGATGTTGAGATTGCACTTGGCTGTGTCGGAGAAAGACTTGAAAAAGTGGTAAAATAGCTCGGTTGGCATGTCTCCAACTTTCTCGCGGGTATACTTCGCATCCCATACGATCCATGGTCTACCTCCAAAATCAATCGCCACTTGCGCCAAGGCATCATCCATCGGAAGCATAAAGCCGTAGCGGTAAATCCCCTTTTTGTCTCCCAAAGCCTTTAAATAAGCTTCTCCCAATGCCAAAGCGGTATCTTCAATCGTGTGGTGCTCATCGATATGAAGGTCGCCTTTGACTTTGATTTCCAAGTCGGTGCTCCCGTGCTTGCCCAATTGCTCGAGCATGTGATCAAAGAAATGCAAGCCAGTGGCAATGTCACATTTCCCGCTGCCGTCCAGGTTCAATTTGATGTAAATATCCGTTTCGGAAGTGGTTCGCTTCACTTCGGCCTGACGAGGTGGCATTTTCAGAAACGTATAGATTTCATCCCAATCCTTGGTTGACAGAGCAGCGTCTGGATTTGTGTCCCCGATGAAAATGGCTTTTGAACCGAGATTTTTGGCCAATTGCACATCGGTATATCGATCGCCGATCACATAGGAATTGGCTAAATCGTACTCTTCTGTGAAGTACTGGGTCAAGAGTCCAGTTCTCGGCTTTCGGGTGGGCGCATTTTCGTGTTCAAATGTTTTGTCCACGTGAATAGCCTTGAAAAAGACGTTTTCCTGTTCGAGGGTCTTCAGCATTTTGTACTGTGCCGGCCAAAAGTCCTTCTCAGGAAAAGAATCGGTTCCCAATCCATCCTGGTTGGTCACCATGACGAGTTCATAATTAAGATCCTCAGCAATTTTGCGAAGGTTGGAGATGGCTTTTGGAAGAAATTCCAGTTTTTCCAGACTATCTACCTGGAAATCTGTCGGTGGTTCTTTGAT
>CALRRX020000460.1:0-3515 GCA_943370675.1 Reyranella massiliensis 521
TTTTTTCGGAAATATTTTTTCAATGACTTGTGGAAAATTAGAATATGTCTTTACCTTTGCAACCACAATTAGAAACCGACACACTTTTAAAGTAAAGAAGTCAAATCTGATTGGATCCATTGCGGATGTGGCGAAATTGGTAGACGCACTAGACTTAGGATCTAGCGCCGCGAGGCATGGGGGTTCGAGTCCCTCTATCCGCACAGCACAAGCCCTCAATCTCTCAACTGTTATCTAACAGGAAAGTGGTTGGGGGTTTTTAATTCAACATCTGTTTAATTCGATACACAGTGGAAATTTCATTAGACAAGCATTCAGCAAATCAGGCTTCAATTAAAATTAAACTAAATGAGGCAGATTATCAACCAAAGGTAGACGCCAAACTGAAGGATTACGCAAAGAAAGCTGTAATCAGAGGATTCCGCCCAGGAAAGGCTCCCATCTCCATGGTTAAAAACATGTATGGCTTATCGCTTTTGGTGGATGAAATCAATGGCATCCTAGGAGAATCTCTGAATACTTATTTGAAAGAACAAACTTTCAAAATTCTCGGTGAACCACTTCCTGTAGAAAAAGCTGATGGTTCAATCGACTGGAAAGCTGACAAGGAATTTGAATTCGAATACAAAATAGGTTTTGTAGAAAATATTCAAATCGCGTTGGACAATTCCACCTCGGGAATCAAATATGCTATCAAAGTAGATGACAAATTGGTCAACGAAACGATAGAAAATCTAAAGACCCAATACGGAGAAAACTCAAATCCAGAAACAGCGGAAGCAGGTGATGCTGTCTATGGCGACTTGAAATCTGCTGAAGGAGAATTTGAAAAATCACTATCCCTCGACACTTCCAAGGTTTCAAAGAAGCTAGCAGCCAAATTCAATGGTTTAGGCCAAAATGCTGTGGTAGAATTTGACTCTAAAGAAGTAAAGAAGGACGAATGGTCAGAAGCTTTCGGATTGACTGCTGAAGAAATTGAAGCGGCAAAAGGTGCTTTGACTTTCACCATCAAAAATATCAATAGAACTACTGAAGCAACTCTAAATCAAGATTTCTTTGATAAAATCTTTGGTCCTGATCAAGTTAAAACTGAAGAGGAATTTAAAGTTAAAGTAAAGGAAACGCTTCAGGGATCTTACGAAAGAGAATCTAAGGTGTTTACAGAAGAAGAGCTAAAAAAGGTTTTGGTAGAAAAAGCAAATTTGACTCTTCCGGACTCTTTCCTTAAAGAGTGGCTCTTAAAAGCAAACGACGGGAAAGTAACTGTAGCTGATGTTGAAAATGAATATCCAATCTACGCTAAGCAATTGACTTGGTCTTTGATTTCCAACCAGATTGCGAAAGATAACGGAGTACAGGCTGAACATGCTGATGTAGTCGAGAAGACTAAGGAAATGATCAGAGAGCAGTTTGCATCTTCTGGATTGGGATCTCAATTGGAAGCCAGCATGGATCTATTTGTAGATAACTATCTTAAGGGAAATGATGGTCAGAATTATATGAACATGCTGACCTCTGTACAGAATGACAAAGTCCTTGCCTTGGTCATGGAGAAAATAAATCTTACCGAAAAGAGCATCTCTATCGACGAATTCAAGGAACTTTTGGAGAAGTAAATCGATTTTACAGCTTATATTGAAAAGTCCTTTTTTAAAGGACTTTTTTATTTTTGCACACCACAACAAACTCAACAATGATCAACAAAGAGGAATTTAGAAAGTACGCCATTCACAATCAAGGCGTAAGCGGAACGGCATTTGACCAATACACCACCCACATTGAAAATATGACCCGAGCGGTCATCGAGGAACGTCCATCCAACTTTAGAGAGATTGATGTTTTCTCAAGATTAATCATGGATCGCATCATCTTTTTGGGAACTCCTGTAGATGATCATATTGCCAATATCATCATTGCACAGTTGCTATTCCTAGAATCTGTAGATGCTAAAAAAGATGTACTTCTTTACATCAATAGCCCTGGAGGTTCAGTAACCGCAGGACTTGGAATCTACGACACCATGCAATACATAGGACCAGATGTAGCCACTATCTGTACGGGAATAGCTGCCTCAATGGGTGCTGTGCTTCTTGCCGGTGGAGCAAAAGATAAGCGTTCTGCTCTTCAGCACTCAAGAGTAATGATTCACCAACCTTCAGGAGGCATGCAGGGCCAATCAAAGGATATGGAAATTTCCCTCAAGCTAATCTTAGCCATGAGACAAGAGCTTTATCAAATCCTTGCTAATCACACCGGAAAAACGTTCGAAGAGATAGAAAGAGACTCCGACCGTGACTACTGGTTGAGAGCTCCTGAAGCCAAAGAATACGGCTTGATTGATGAAGTTTTGGTAAAAAAAGCTAGGTAATGGCACAAGTAACTTGCTCCTTTTGCGGCAGAAATAAAAAAGATGTGGATTTGATGGTATCGGGCATTTCAGCCCATATTTGCAACTTCTGCATTGATCAGGCACATCTTATTTTGGGTGAAGAAGAGAAGACCAAAAAAACTGCTTCAAAGCCAAAGTTTAAACTCAAAAAGCCTAAGGAGCTCACTTCTTACCTTGACCAGTATGTCATAGGGCAGGAAGATGCAAAAAAAGTCCTTACTGTTGCAGTTTACAACCATTACAAGCGTTTGCAGCAAAAAGAAGATCATGATGAAATCAAGATTGAAAAATCTAACATCATCATGGTTGGGGATACAGGTACTGGTAAAACCTACCTTGCCAAAACCTTGGCTAAAACGCCAGAAGTCCCATTTTGCATTGCAGATGCTACAGTACTTACCGAAGCAGGATATGTGGGTGAAGATGTAGAAAGCATCTTAACACGCTTGCTCCAAGCTGCCGACTACAATGTAGAAGCAGCTGAAAGAGGTATCGTGTATATCGATGAAATCGACAAAATCGCCCGAAAGTCTGACAACCCTTCTATTACTCGTGATGTAAGTGGTGAAGGCGTGCAGCAGGCCATGCTTAAGCTGCTAGAAGGTACTGTAGTCAACGTGCCGCCTCAAGGAGGCAGAAAACACCCGGATCAAAAAATGATCGCTGTCAATACGGAGAACATTCTGTTTATCTGTGGCGGTGCATTTGACGGAATTGCAAGGCATATTGGAAAGCGATTGAATACCCAACCAATGGGATTCAGCAAGACTTCAGGTAATGCCAGCGCAGATCGTGAAAACCTTCTTCAATACGTGACTGCCCAAGACTTAAAAGCTTTTGGGTTGATTCCTGAATTGATTGGACGTCTTCCGGTGTTGACTCACTTGGATCCATTGCACAAGGATGCTTTAAAGAGAATCCTAACCGAGCCAAAAAATGCTTTGGTTAAACAATACACCAAGCTGTTGGCAATGGAGGGAGTAGCCTTAAAATTTGAAGAAAATGCACTGGATTTTATCGTAGATAAGGCAGTGGAATACAATTTAGGTGCCCGTGGCCTTCGCTCCATTTGCGAAGCGATCATCACCGATGCCATGTACGAACTCCCTTCAGATGACACAGT
>CALRRX020000461.1:0-3514 GCA_943370675.1 Reyranella massiliensis 521
GATGAAATAGGCGATCGAATCTGTCAGTAACACAGTATTGGCAGAAAAGGAAATCAACCGAGCCAAATAGTACAGCCAGCCTCCCTGAAATCCCACAAAGGGACCAAATGCTAAGGTTCCGTACCGAATCGGTCCGCCTGTTCCCCGGAAGTAGCTTCCCAATTCTGCAAAGCAGAGGATCACAGGCAAGATCAAGAGCGCACAAAACGCATAGACCAACACGCTGTATTCCCCTGCCAGCGCCGCCGCACCACTTGGTAAACCGAAGATTCCGGCACCAATCAAGCCATTGACGACCAGCATCCATATGCCCCAAAGGCCAAGGTTTCGGGGGAGTTTTTCTTCAGAAGAGGGAGTGGAATGGTTGGGCGCAGATGTCACTTGAATTCTTTTTGATATCCTTCTAATTTCAGAAAGTAAGAAAAATCAAACTCTAGAATTTCTGATTTCTGAAATAATTTGGTCAGAACTTTTTTCATCCTCCCAAGCTCCAAAAAGTGAGTTTAAATCTGTTTTTTCTTTTTTGGATTCAAGGGATTCACCAAGCTTATTTATTAAAAACTTTTTAAATGCGGGGTCGAGTCTATTTAGATGGAATAAATAATTTTCCAATAATTTTTCTTCAGCTTTTAACATGTCCGTCCTGAATCTTTCTTGAATGTATAAGAAATCCCTCTCGCAGGAAAGGGATTTCAGTTAAATGACTTAGATAAATTCTTTTTGAACATTCTGAAATTTTTGAATGAATCAAATGATTTGAAACATTTAGAAATTAAGGTCATTAAGAAAGGGTTGGTTTTCTGAAATTTAGAATTCTATCAACCTTAATTTTTTAAATGGATTTCAGCGATGGCATCAGCAAAAAGAAGAGTATTAGTTTGAAGCTCATATTCCTACACAACTTCAAATCGCTTGCTGCATCTAGCTCCGAAGGAGCCTAACCATTCATGACCCTGTACGAAGTGCAGGTTAGCTATTGAATCCCGTCCTTTAAGCCCTGAAAGGGTGAAACATCAAAGTATCGCCCCTTCAGGGCTACTTTTTTTAATTCTAGTACTTTACCCCCGGCTATACCGGGGGTCATGAATTGTTTCGATCCTTCGGATCTATGTCTTTCCAACCTTGATCTCAATTCCTACTACTTAAGTTTTCTTTCAATACAGATGTCTCTGGAGGTAATCATATATTTTATATGCCTTAATGGTAAAAAGATCTGGGCGTGACCTAGTTCAATGGTGTTCCTGAGACTTTACTTTTTCCACTCCAGCACTTCCATGGTGCTGATTTCTGGACCGCCGCCACGGTTGGCCGAACCAGCCTGCACGTAGATTTTTCCATCCAAAAAAGCTGCTCCTGTGCCGTGTCTGCCTTGAATGAGGTTTGGAAGTTTGTTCCAAGTGTGAGTTCGGGTATCGAGCACTTCCACTTCCGCATGGGCAGCAGTTTGAGCTTGGCTCTCGCCGTTTAGAATGACTAGATAAGGTCCAATTCCAAGGTTTGAGTTGCCTGCACGTGGGGTGGGAATTTCCGCCTCAATCGTGCTCCAGGTATTCGTTTTGAAGTCAAAGTAATCTACCTCGTTGTTGGTCAGCTCCAGTACCTTTCCAATTTTGGCATAGGAAGTTCTACCACCTGCGAGGTAAAGTCTGTCACCGACCATGGCTGCGCTGACGTGGTCACGTGCCCGTGGCGCGCTTGGAAGGGTTTTCCAGGTTCCTGTTTTGGGATCCAATTCATCAAACCAGCGGACAAATCCATCGAAGTGGCCGTCCTGAATTCCGCAGACCATGTATATTTTATTATTTCGGACAAAAACTCCGGCCGATCCTCGCAATCTGTTTTCAGGAAGTTTTGGCCCATCCCGCCAAGTCTTGGTTTTAGGGTTGAAAATCAACGCATTTGGAATGGGAGTTTCGTGGGGGTATTTTCCGGTCAATGCTCCCACGATCCAGATTTCGCCTTGGTAGCTGATGGCTTGGAAATGGTGGATTTCCATAGGTGCATCCGCCAGTTTAGTCCAGGTGTTGGTTTTGGGATCATATTCTTCCACAGGTCGTTCGCCTCGACCACCAAGGGAATATAACTTTCCTTCACAGGCTACAAAAGAGCTTTCGTGTCGGGAAGTGGCTTCGGTTTTTGGGGAGATAGTTGTCCAGGATTCCTGAGCGAAAAGGCTCGAGGACAGTAGGCAAAGAAGTAAAATGAATTTGGTTTTCATAGGTTTTGATTTTGGGTTGAGCTAAGATAGGCGATTAAAAAGAATTGGTTCTCACAGATTTCCACAGATAAATTCACAGATTGACACAGACAGTATGATCACTTTTAATTGTGAGCACATGTTCATTTAAGTCTGTAGCTATCAATAGATTTTTTTGAGCAAGTCATCAAACAGATTTTATCAATAAGTATGAAAGCTGAAAAAAGTATCTGTGCAAATCTGTGACATGATCTGTGAAAATCTGTGAGAACTCTAACAGATTCAAAAAAGAAAACCACGAATCGCTCCGTGGTTCTCAAATTTCAAAAATGTATATCCGCAATGACACAAATACACAGAATAAGGAAGAATTCTAGCTTGAAGACCATATTTCAATACAACTTCAAAACGCTTGCTGAAATAGCTCCGAAGGAGCTTAACCATTCATGACCCTGTACGAAGTGCAGGGTATCTATTGAATTCCGTCCTTTAAGCCCTGAAAGGGTGAAACATCAAAGTATCGCCCCTTCAGGGCTCCTTTTTTTAGTTTTATTACTTTTCCCCCGGCTATACCGGGGGTCATGAATTGTTTCGATCCTTCGGATCTATGACTAAACAACCTTGATCTCTATTTCAATTACTTAAATTTTATTTCAATACAAGTTTATCTGCGGATAATCAAAATTTCAAACTTCGAATTTCAAATCACTTATTCAGGTCCAAAATGTCTCTGATTTTATTGATCTCTTTCATTTCATCAAACAGGCCTTGGGTGTCATCAGCAGCGATTTTGTTGCGGAAATCAGTCAGGTTAGCAATAAATCCATCCAAAGCAGCGAGGACATTTTCCTTGTTTTCGATGAAAATCGGTGCCCACATCGCCGGGCTGGATTTGGCTAGTCGCACAGTCGAAGCAAAGCCCGAACCCGCCATATCGAAGATGTTTTTGTCGTCCTGCATTTTTTGCAAAACCGTCTGACCCAGCATAAACGAGGAGGCATGGGAAAGGTGGGATACAAACGCCAAATGACGGTCATGCTCCTCCGGATCCATAAATCGAAGCTTCAAATTCAAGGCATCAAAGAGTTTGTAGGCTTTTTCCTTTAGGTGCAAATCGGTCTTTTCGAGTTCGCAGATGATGGTTACTTTTCGATCCAAAAGGTCAGCAAAAGCTGCTTTCGGGCCGGAATATTCCGTTCCCGCAATCGGGTGAGCGGCTAAGTATTGCTTTCTTTTCGGATGGTTGGCCATCATCGCGCAGAGTTTGGCTTTGGTTGAGCCTACGTCAAAAATGAGGGTGTTTTCACCCACTTGCTC
>CALRRX020000462.1:0-3484 GCA_943370675.1 Reyranella massiliensis 521
AAGTGCGGGCTTTCAAGTCTTTCAGTTGTTCTGAAGTCATCTGTCTAAGTGAAAATTTAAGTTGCAAAAGTCTGAAAAAAATACCGCTTTTGCCAGAGGATATTCATTATTCAATCCGCATGATGAGGATCTGAATCCGATTCCCACCTTTTTGTCTGAAGGTCTTGTATCGGATAGGAAGTAGGGCTAGTCCAGTTCCGACCAAGATAGCCGAGGTGGTAGCTACGCCTGAGGCTATTCCCAATTCACCGGTTTGGTAAAGACTATTGACTCCCTCGACTGCAAAAAGAAGGGACCCTGAACCCAAGAAAAGACCTGTCAGATTTCGCAACGTCCTGTTCCTTGGGTCTTTGCTTTGAATATCGATTTCCAAAATATCGGCAGGACTTAGGATGTTTTCGGTAAGGTAGATGTAGTCCGTATCAAGTTTGACAATTTGGTCAGTAATGAAATACCCCAGTTTTTTGCTTTTGTAGGTGATCATCTCACCTGGGTAAAATCGGATTTGGGTTTTTTGGTTGCCTCCTCTCTTTAGTAATAGGAAGTCCTTAGGCTGATTTTGGGAAAAAGCCTGTCCAATAAATAATCCAAAAACCAGAGTAAGAAGAAGTGTTTTCATGTAGAGATAGAAACAAAAACGGGAAGTTACCTTCCCGCTTCAATCATATTTTTATAATCCAATGATGTGGATCGGCAATCTCTCCGTATTTGATTCCATCGAGTTCGTTCAGGATTCTTTTGGCAAAGCTTCCTTCGATACTTTCTGGAAGAAGATAATCCTTTCCGTTTATTTGAATTTTATTGATAAAAGCAATGGTAGCTGCCGTTCCTACGCCAAAGGCTTCTTGTAGGTTTCCGCTTTCCAAGGCATCTTCCAACTCACTTACAGTCAAAAAGCGCTCTTCCAAAGGTTCATTCCAGTCTTTAGCCAATTGAATTACCGAATCTCTAGTGATTCCTTTGAGGATAGTTCCGGTATTGGTTGGGGCAGTGATGAGTGTCCCATTAATTTTGAACATCACGTTCATAGTACCGCTTTCCTCGATTTTGCTGTGTGACTTACCGTCAGTCCAAAGCAATTGATCGTAACCTGCTTTTTGAGCTTGAAGAGCAGGATAAAGTGAGGCTGCATAATTTCCTGCAGTTTTGGCCGCTCCCGTACCGCCTTCAGTGGCTCGGGTAAAGTTGGTTTCCACCTTTACAGAAACGGGCTTGTTGTAGTAAGCTCCCACCGGGCAAGTGAAAATCATAAAACGATACGTTTCAGATGGCTTTACTCCAATGTAATTATCCATCGCAAACATGAACGGACGGATGTAAAGGCTAGAGCCTTTTCCAGAAGGAACCCATGCTCTGTCCAAGTCGATCAGTTGAGTGAGGCCTTCCAAGAAAATTTCCTCTGGGATTGCAGGCATGCACATTCTTTCTGCAGATTCATTCATTCTGCGTGCATTGGCATCGCCTCTGAAAATCAATATTTCCCCGCTTTCACTTTTGTAGGCTTTCATTCCTTCAAAAATGGACTGTCCATAATGCAAAGCCGCATTCGCTGGGTGAATTTCCATGGGAGCATAAGGCTCGATCCGAAGGTCGGTCCATTCTCCATTTTTATAATCTGCCACAAACATGTGGTCAGAGATGACTTTGCCAAAGACTAAGTTTGAAAAATCTGTTTCAGCTAGTTTTGATTGGGTGGTTTTGGTTACCGGAATGGCAAGAGAGGTTTTCATACTCTTTTCTTTTTAGGCAAAGCCTGTGATATTTTTTTTTTTGAAGGCAGGAAAATTTTCTTGCCGTGGATTCGTCTTACAGTCTAGGTTTCCAAGTTACTTCCTCGACTTCTAGTTCTTGAGCCATTTTACGTCCAAGTACAAAAAGGTAATCTGAAAGGCGATTGAGGTATTGGATGACCAAATCAGAAACGGGCTCGAGAGATGCTAATTCCACCACTATTCGTTCGGATCTGCGGCATACCGTCCTTGCTAAATGGCAGAAAGAAACTGATTGATGGCCTCCAGGTAGAATAAATGCCGTAAGCATAGGAAGTTGAGCATCCATAATATCCATTTCTTGCTCTAGCTGCTCGACATCTTCTACATGCAGATCAGGCTTTTTCACTTTGTCTTTTCCCGGCACAGTAGCCAAATCAGCTCCAATGGTGAAGAGTCGATCTTGAATTTCTTTTAGAAAATCGGCGCGAGACTTATTTACTTCTTGGTCTCTGAGTAGACCCAAATAGGAATTTAATTCGTCGATCGTTCCATAAGCATCAATTCTCAAATCGGATTTTGGTACTCGCATACCTCCTAAAAGAGAGGTGATTCCTTGATCTCCTGTTTTGGTATAGATTTTCATCCCTGCCTCGTTTCTTACAGTGGCAAAAATAAGAATCTATTTCGAAAAGATTGGGATAAATCAGACGAGCATCGCTGCACCTCGCGTTGGATTTGGATTGACCTTGTCAGTTTCTACCAAGCCGTCTCTCAATCGTACAATTCGATGCGCATAATGTGCGATGTCATCCTCGTGCGTTACCATGATGATGGTATTTCCCTTGGAATGCAATTCATGAAAAAGCTCCATGATGCCATAAGAGGTTTTTGAGTCAAGGTTACCGGTAGGTTCATCGGCAAGGATGATACTTGGATTGTTGACCAAAGCTCTTGCGATAGCCACTCGCTGACGCTGACCTCCGGAAAGTTCATTGGGTTTGTGTTTGGTTCGATCTCCAAGCCCTACGTTTTCCAAGGCTTTGAAAGCCATTTCTTCACGTTCTGCTTTAGAGTAGCCAGCATAGACTAAGGGAAGTGCCACATTGTCCAAGCATGTAGCTCTTGGAAGGAGGTTAAAAGTCTGGAAAACAAAGCCGATTTCTTTGTTTCTAATTTCAGCGAGCTCATTTTCACTCATGTCGCTGACATCTTTTCCCGCCAAAATATAAGTACCTGCGGTAGGTGAATCGAGACAACCGATGATGTTCATAAGGGTTGATTTACCCGAACCTGAAGGTCCCATGAATGCCACATATTCTCCACGATCTACCGTGATGCTGACAGATTTGAGGGCCTGAATGATTTCAGATCCCATTTTATAGGTTTTGTTGATTTCGTGGGTTTCAATGACTCGGCTCATGGTAGAAAATTTTGATTAAGATAGTGGTTTAGGTTTTTTATTTGGAGGACCAGCGTGTCAAAATACGTGAAAAACTGTCAATAGTTAGCCATTTGCAATTTTTCAATTTCATCCCAAGTCATCCAAGTGCTCATTTCCTGAATTGCTGCGGTGGCATAGTTGTCCAAACCTAAGCGTTTGGCAGCTTGCACCTTTCGAATCCAAAGTAAGGGGTCTTGGTTGAAGTCACTTGCCGAATTGATAATCTCATAAGCCAATAATGGATCACCTGCTCGATCTGCCGCGCTCAAGACCAAAGGCGTGAAGTAGGGGTTAGCTGTCAATTCTTCTTCCAGTCCCAAAAAGCGCGTAA
>CALRRX020000463.1:0-3484 GCA_943370675.1 Reyranella massiliensis 521
GATATCAAACTGGAAATCCGAAGAGCCTAAGATTCTAGATTTGAAATTATTACTCTAAATGCTGCTTCTTCGGAGGCAGCATTTTTTTTCACCATTGAGAAATTAAGAGAATTAAGGAGTTGATGTTATGCTGCTTTCTGAAAAACAGAATTTATATGCTGTAAACAAATGGTCGACGTTTTCAGAAGTATTACAAATCTGTGGTAATCTGTGTCTTTTTTTGCGAAAATCTGCGGGAACTTTTATTCCCATTTTTTCTCGAAACCTGCATTTTGCTGCTTTTCCCAAAGCAGCATTTACCCGACGTGAGTACATCCTCTAGAGACGTAGAACTACATAGTTTTACCACATAGCCAAATAGCTTCACATAGGTTTTGAGGTGTCACTTTTAAAGTTCTATGTTTTCTACTTTGTCTATGTGGTTGAAATTTTTAAAAGTTGAATTATCCGGAAGAGTCTTCCTTTCTTAATGTATTCGTGGTAATTATCCGATCATTTCAAAATTTTGGAGAAATTGATAATCAAAAACTTAACTCCCTCAGCTTCATCAAAGATTAATAAAAAAGACCTGCTAGGTTTTGGAAACCAAGCAGGTCTATTTACTTCTAGAAAAATCTTTTTAGCCTAATTTCTCCGCCTCAGCTCTTAGAATCTCATGTTCATCTTCCTTGGCAAAAGCAATGAACTCCTCAATTGCCTTATTTTTAGCTTGACCTTTTTTCAACAACACGCCCAAAGTCAGCATCGCAGCAATACGGGTTCCGGTTTTCTTAGAAGCAGTCGCAAACAAAGGTTCCAATTCTTCATAAGTCACCTCTTCGGCAAATTCTCGGATGGAATTCAAGGCAGTTTCGAGCTTATCGCCAGACAGGTTCGTCAATTTCTTGCCAATCTGCTGAATCTCGTTCAAAGCCTTTTTCTGTGGCTGACCTTGGACCTGAACCTGAGGTTTGGGTTGATTCTGAGCCGGGGCTTGAGTATTCTGCTTAGCCCATGTGTCTTTTAAGCCAACTGTTTTATTGAAGACCAATTTTCCGTCTTTGGAATCAGGATCAAGTGTAAAGTATCCCAATCGCTGGAATTGGAACTTGTCATTCAATGTGGCATTGGCCAAGAATGGTTCACAATAGGCTTCTTTGATGACATTAAGAGAATTGGGATTGATGAATTCTAAGAATCCTTTGTCTTCATGTGCATCAGGGGCTTCATCTAAAAACAAACGATCATATTCCCTTACTTCCGCTGTAATCGCATGTGCAATGGAAACCCAATGAAGCGTCCCTTTCACCTTGCGTTCACTTGCTTCTGTACCACTGCCTGACCGGGTTTCAGGATCGTAGGAACAATGGATTTCCAAGATATTTCCTGCTTCATCTTTGATAACAGATTCACCTTTGATGATATAGGCGCTTTTCAAGCGAACTTCATTTCCAAGCGAAAGCCTGAAGAAATTCTTGCCTCCGTCTTCCTTGAAGTCTTCTCGCTCGATGTACAATTCTCTGGAGAATGGCACCTCGTGAGTTCCTGAGTTAGGTTCCTCAGGGTTGTTTTCCATCTGAAGTACTTCAGTTTGGCCTTCTGGATAGTTGGTGATAACCAATTTCACCGGATTGAGTACGGCCATCACACGGGTGGCGGTTTTATTCAAATCCTCTCGGATACAGAATTCAAGCAAGGAAACATCCGTTACGTTATCACGTTTGGCGATACCTGCCAAGTCGCTGAATTTCCGGATCGAGGTAGGCGTATAGCCTCTTCTTCGCAGACCTGAAATGGTTGGCATCCGAGGATCATCCCAGCCGGATACAATATTTTTCTGCACCAGCTCAAGCAGCTTTCGCTTGCTCATCACGGTGTAGCTCAGATTTCGACGAGCAAATTCTCTCTGCTTAGGTCTAAGCTTTTTTGGATCAAAAATCTGATCTACATACCAGTCATAGAGCTCTCGGTGTGCCTTGAATTCCAGTGTACAAAGTGAATGCGAAACTTGCTCCACGTAGTCTGATTCCCCATGTGCCCAGTCATACATAGGATAGATGCACCAGTCGTTGCCTGTTCTGTGGTGATGCGCATTGATGATTCGATACATGATTGGATCACGCATGTGCATGTTGGGTGAAGCCATGTCAATTTTGGCTCTCAGGACGTAGCTTCCTGCCGGAAACTCTCCATTTTTCATTCGCTCAAAGAGATCTAGGCTTTCAGCTATTGGTCGATTCCGGTATGGACTATTTGTTCCTGGTGAAGTAGGGGTGCCTTTTTGAGAAGCAATCTGCTCTGAAGTCTGCTGATCAACATAGGCTTTATCTTCTTTGATCAGCTGAACGGCCCAATCGTGAAGCTGCTGAAAGTAATCCGAAGCATAGCATTCATTTGCCCATCGAAAACCCAACCAAGCAATATCTCGCTTGATGGCATCCACATATTCTTGTTCCTCTTTGGAAGGATTGGTATCGTCGAAACGAAGGTTGACGGGAGCATTGTATTTTTCACCCAAACCAAAGTTCATGCAAATCGAGGCAGCATGACCGATGTGCAGGTAACCATTGGGTTCTGGTGGAAAACGAAAGCGAAGGTTTTCTTGAGGAAAGCCACTTGCCAAGTCTTCTTCAATGATATGTTCAATAAAATTCAGAGATTCTTCAGATTCTTTCATAAGGCTTTTAAGAGGCCCAAAAATACTTTAATTGGAAGGAAATGCAATCAAAAACCAACGTGAGTAATTGATGGAAGCAAGATGCGAGATGCAAGAGCCAAGAATGTCTATCGTCTTGCATCTAGTCTCTAGCTTCTTGCTTCTCAAATCTCGTCCATCTCACGGCTTGGCCAATAAGGACCGATCAGCTTCACTTTTTGATTGGGTTCATCAAGTTCAAAGCTGATTCTTATCTCCTCTTTTGCCAGATCATGAATCGCCAAACACGCATTAAAGTGCACAAGATCAAAGTTTAGTAGAAATGAACCGGTAGTTTTTGAGTCAAACTCAGGGCTTGATTTCAGTTTGACTTTTTCTGCCACAGCACCTTCTTTCTTATAGTAGAAGGACAAAAAAATGCCGAGTTCTTTTTCATTTTTCAACAGAATTGCCTCCAAATTTTCTTTTGGATTGGTGGAAAAGGGAAAATCAAACGTCCAGGATTCTTGCATTTTTTTGTGTTTGGAAGATTGAAGTTAGGTAAATCAGTAAATGATAGCTCGAGAATCGTGTATTTTTAGACGATGAATTACCCCATTTACTTAGACTACAATGCGACTACTCCTTGTGCACCTGAAGTGATCGAAGTCATGCTTCCTTACTATGGAACTCACTTTGGAAATGCTGCGAGTAAAAGTCATCCTTATGGTTGGGTGGCTGAGACTGCCGTGGAAGAAGCGCGTGAAAAAATTGCCCAACTCATAGGTGCCAAACCCAAAGAAATCATTTTTACCTCTGGCGCTACCGAGTCCATCAATTTGGGAATAAAAGGAACTTTTGAAGCTTACG
>CALRRX020000464.1:0-3477 GCA_943370675.1 Reyranella massiliensis 521
CCCTCTTGGAGACGAGCATTTCCCGTGATATCCTGATGCTGACTCGTGTGGACAAGCCTGCCCTGATGAAGCGCTTGTTTGAGATCGGATCATCCTACTCAGGACAGGTGCTGAGTTTCACCAAGATCATGGGACAGCTGGCTGATGCAGGTAATACCACTACGTTGGCCAATTACCTGGTGCTACTGAATGAAGCTGGATTGCTGGGAGGATTGGAAAAGCACAGTCCCAATCTGGTGCGGAAGCGCTCCTCTAGTCCTAAGTTCCAAGTCCATAATACAGCTATCATGTCTGGGATTTCCAATGAGACCTTCGATACGCTCAAGGCCGATCACAAGGCTTGGGGTCGCTGGGTAGAATCTGCTGTGGGCGCTCATCTCATCAACCAATCCTTCAAGATCAAAAAGCTAACTATCTACTATTGGCGAGAGGGAAACGACGAGGTGGATTTTGTAGTCGAATACCAAAAGCGGATCATTGCCCTGGAAGTGAAGACTTCCAAAGTGGGAGGATTGGCTGGGTTGAATGCCTTTGCAAAAGCTTTTCGCCCCGAGAAATCTCTTGTAATCGGTACCGATGGGATCCCTTGGGAAGACTTCCTCCAGATGAATGTATTGGATTTATTTGGGTAAAAGACAGCCTTTTGGCTGTCTTTTTTGCTTAAAAATTATTTCATAACTCATTGAAAAACAATTATTAAAATCACTTTTTTGAATTTTACTCAATGTGATGAGTAAAATTACTCAATAGTTTATGTTAGCCACAAGGTCAGGAAGGTACAAAAGGGATTTTAAAGTAATCTAAATAGGTTTCCCGCTGATTTTCGCAGAAAAAGACACAGATATTCGCGGATTTGATTTCTAAATAGGTCGTCTACAGTTATAAATCCTTTGTGCACACCATCTAAATTTAGAATCGTGGCTGTTAAAATTTTTCTGCCTTCGCGACTTTGTGGCTGATATCTAAAACGATCCAGCTTCTAGAGAATCAGAACAACTATTTTTTTCAACCACATTAGACACATAGAAAAGCATAGCTTTTTAGGCATGGAGGCTTATTGCCATGTTTCCCATATGTGGTTCAAATACTTATTGGTAAAAGCCTCTTTGAGACCTACCATTTTTCCTTTGGAACCCCGTGGTTAAAAAACTTGGAGCCCTCTATTTTCCCTTTGAGGCCTTTGTGGCAAAAACTAATACGAATAACGAATCTGAGATCCTCGCTCGGGATCGAGTTCTATCTGGGCAAAGACCCCGATCTCCTGTTGCAGTTCCTCGACGTGGCTGATGATGCCGACCACGCGATTTTCATGGCGTAGGGCTTTCAGTGTCTCAAACACCACCCGGAGTGAGTTGCGGTCCAAGGCTCCAAAACCCTCATCCAAGAAGAAAAAGCTCTGATCCGCTTGATTGAGCGCTTTGACTTTTTCGGCCAAAGCCAAGGCCAAACACAGGGATGCTTGAAAAGTCTGTCCGCCCGATAGAGTTTTCAGCAATCGCTTTTTGCCTCCATTCAGGTAGTCTACCACCCAAAACGTGTTGTTGTCGTCAATCTCAAGGCTGAGGCTATTTTTGGTCAGCTTCATAAAGCGCAGGTTGGCTGTGTTGCAAAGCTCACGGAGGTAGATCGAGCTCACATACTTGACAAAGCCTTTGCCTTGGAATAGGCGTTCCAACTCGCGAAGTCCATTTTCCCGGTTTTCGATTTCTTGAAAGGATTGGCTCAGTTTTTCCTTTTCCTCTAGTTTTTGGAGCATGTCTTTCAAAGATTCCTCGAGTATCGCGAGTTGGGTCTGAATGGCTTTGGATTGAAGTTGCAACTGCTCAAGCTCGGCATGTTTGGTATGGTAGCTTTCTTCGGAGAAAGTCGCCACTCCAGCTTCAGACTGGAGTTCGGCGATGCGGGAACGCGTGATCGCCAGTTTTTGGTCAAACTGCTGGATTTCGAGGGCTGTTTTCTCCGAATCAAGGGAATTATGGAAAAGGCGCACCAATGCTGCTTCATCCAGAAAGCCGTGTTCGACTTTTAGCTTTTCGAAATGCACTTCCGATTCACTCACTTTTGTAGAGGTGTCTGCCACGAGAGTTTTGAAATTCTCGATGTCTGCCAAGTTTTTGGTTTGTGCAGTTCTCCTTTCTTGAAGATGTTTCTGTTTTCCCAAAAGCTCCGAAGCTGCTTTTTCGATGTCTTTTTCCACACCTAAGATCGTGTTGAGGATAGCCTGTGAATCCTTCTGGAAGAAAGGCTTACAGAAGGTCGGATCCTTGATTTCTTCCTGCTTGGACTGGATTCGGGAACGTAAATCCTGATCAGCCATCTGAGCGAGTTGCAACTGTTTTTCGGATTTGTCTACTTGTTCACGGATAGCGCTTGATGATTTTCGCTTGGCTTGAATTTGCTGGAGTAAGGCTTCTTTTTGGGAGTGATTTTGAGAAAGTTGGTTGATTTGTCTAGCCAGTTCTTCCTCGCTTTGGATGCTCAAAGCCTCGAGTTTTTTCCAAAATTCAGCCTGCTGCGTTTCTAGTTTTTGGATTTCTTTGAGCTTTTCTTGTAGGTTTCTGCCCAGGTTTTCCAGGTTGGTTTGCTCCACCTTTTCCTTCTGGATCAGAGCCAGGATTTTTTCTAATTCGTCTTTTTCCCGGAAGATGTGCAGCTCTTTGGCTTTGATCTCGGTTTCATCGGACTGGCCCAAGAGAGGGGTCGGATGCTCCATCGAGCCGCAAAGGGGACAAGGCTCTCCGTTGACCAAGAGGTGAGCATGAGCATTCAGGCCTTGCTTTCTCAAAAGCTTTTCACGTTCGGCCTCGATGCCTCGAATCACAGATTTTTGGGTTTCGGTCCAGGTCTCCAAGCTCTTTTCACCTGCCGGTATTCGATAGGTAATGTCTTTCAGCAAGGCTTTGATTTTCTTGTCTTCCTGCTCAAAATTTCCCTTAATCCGATTCAAATCGGCCAAACGTTCTTGGTTGGACTTAAGTTGATTTTGGATCGTCTTCAGGTCGCTGAGTAGTTCTGGATCGGCTGCGGGAAGGGTTTCTGCTTGGTTTTCCAGCGTTTGGATTTCAGACTCAAGCTTCCGGAGTTCGGCCTTTTTAGCGTCCAACTCAGGCTGAAGGATTTCTACCTGCTTTTGGGCAGCATTCAGTTTGCCATTCAATTCCTGAATTTCAATGACCTTTTTCAAGTCACGGATTTTGGCTTCACGGGCAGGACGCTCCTCATTTTTTTTGCGAAGTTCGATTTCTTCAGTTTCCAGCTGGGCAATTTCTTTTTCAAATCCCTCCTTGAAGCGCTCACAATCCGTCAGGCTGACGATGTATTTCTCCAAATCCGTTTTGCGATCCTGAAGCTGAGTCCAAACCGGCCATAGATGGGTTTTGGCAGTAAGGAATTTTTTATGGAGTTGGCGCTTAGCTTCCACTTCGGGGAGCTTTTGCTCCAGCGTGGTAAGTTGAGTGCCTAGTTCTTGAAGCTGAA
>CALRRX020000465.1:0-3474 GCA_943370675.1 Reyranella massiliensis 521
TGACCCTTCCCTTAATATTTGCACTTCGCAATGCCGATTGGCTGACTAAGCGCAAGATCATTTATCTCATCCGCAACCGTTCAGAAGACAAAAAAGCAGTAAACGAAGTCATCGATTTTGTAAAGAAAAGCGGAGGGCTAGAGTATGCCAAAGAGAAAATGAACGGTTTTTACCAAGAGGCTTTGGCAATTTTGAAAGAATTTCCTGATTCAGTTTACAAAACTTCCCTGGGAGATCTCGTCAGCTATTCCATCGAGCGAAGAAAGTAACTCTCTGTCCTCAAAATCAACTTTTTTAATCCTTTAAAACAGTCACTGCCTTGACAAATCTCCGCATGTAACTTGGCTGTCTGAGGCTGGAAATCATCACTTTCATTTCTTTACTCGAGGAGGCATGGATAAACTCACTTTCCATTCCATTGGCTTCTGTCACAATGCCGATATGTCCGATGGCATTGCGGGTTGGACTTAGAAAAACAAGAATATCTCCTTTTTTGACCATTTCGATGGGAACTTCCTTGCCAAAGTCTCCAAATTGAGCAGAAGTCCTTGGAACCTTAATTCCAAATTCTTGATACACGTAGTAAACAAAACCCGAACAATCGAAGCCTTTGGCACTTGTGCCACCATACACATAGGGCGTGCCTAGAAACGCTTTTCCAAACTGCTCCAAACTATCCCTAAGGGCCAAGTCAGTCTCCACAGAGTCAGACTCTACTGGTTTAGTCACACTGACTGAAATTCCAGCTGGTTCTTTTTCTGGTTTTGGAGAAAAGCGGGATGCAGTCACCCCCAAAAGGCCAAGTAGCACAACGATAAAAAGGGAAATAGTTTGGAAGATGGTTTTATTAAAATTCACCATGGGCTATGAGGAGCGAGCTAATGTCCATGCAAATGAAGACTGAAATTCAAGGACTTATTTCAGGCAAACTGCTTCGAAAAAGAAATCGTTCCAAAAGAGTTTTCCAAATACCTCCTCGATAAGTAGTGTATGGGATATGAATATTTGAAAAAAAGACACCGAAACTACCAGCTATGAATCGGATTTTTTCAACTTATCTTGGGGTAAAAGACCAACACCATGACCAAAACAATCGGCACCCTACTTGTTTTCTTTTTTTCATTCCAAATAGTTTCAGCACAAACCTACTCGATTACTACAGGCACCAAACGGATTGTTTTTCTCGGAAACAGCATCACCTACAACGGGAAGTTTGTGTCCTACCTCGACGCCTACTTTTCCTTAGCCCATCCTGAAAAAAATCTGGAAATCATCAATGTTGGCCTTCCGAGCGAAACGGTCTCAGGCTTATCCGAACCCAGCCACGCCAACGGGGAATTCCCAAGACCCGACCTCAGGGAGCGTCTTGATCGGGTGTTAACCCAGCTCAAACCTGATTTGATCATCGCCAACTACGGGATGAATGATGGGATTTACCTGCCATTTGACAAGGAACGATTTCAAGCATTTCAAAATGGAATCCATTGGATGCACGGAGTAGTGGAAAAGTCTGGAGCACACCTTATGCATGTCACTCCGCCTATTTACGATGAGCAAAAAGGACCGGCCTATTCCAATGTGTTGGACATTTATTCCGATTGGCTGGTCAGTCTGCGCTACACCCAAAACTGGCAGGTAATCGACCTCCACTGGCCCATGCGCAAAGCATTGGAAGAGGAAAGGGCACGAAATCCTGAGTTTGCCTTTGCCAAAGACGGAATCCATCCTGATGAGGCTGGCCACTTTTTGATGGCAAAAATCATCCTCCTTGGACTTGGAGAAAAGGTAAGCGAAGCCAAAACCATCGAAGAACTGCTTGAGCCCTTTCCCAACGGCTTTCAAGTCCTTTCACTCGTCGAAAAGCGTCAAGAAATCCTGAAACTGGCCTGGCTTAGTGCAACGGGACATCTTCGCCCGGGAATCCCGAAGGGACTTCCGATGGAAGAAACTTCCAAAAAAGTCGCGGAAATCAACCGGGAGATTCTGACTCTGATAAAAAAAAATCGCATTCTCTAAAACATGGAATGGGTAGATGATCAAATAAAAACAAACACGTATATTTATTTTCAAAACACGTGTAATGAAAACAAAGCTAACCCTCACCATTGAAAAATCAGTGATTGAAAAGGCGAAGGAATTTGCGGGCAACTCTGGAAAAAGCCTTTCGGATCTGGTAGAGCGATACTTGGAAAAAGAGATTACAGAAGCAGAATTGCAGCAAGCCAACCTTCCGGAGGAATTCAAAGGCCTTTTCGGCTCAGTCAACTTACCTGCTGAGCTGAATGAGAAAGAGGTGATTCGGGAAATTTTAAGTCAAAAACACAGGGGATGAACCGCTACTTTTTGGATACAAATATCCTTCTGGATTTTTTGGGTAATCGACAGCTTTTTGGAAAATATGCTTTGGAAATACTCAACAAATCCCGGCTTAAGGAATGGGAACTTTGGACTTCGGACAATTCGATTTTGACCAGCTATTACATCATTTCCAAAGAAATCGGAGAAGCCGCGAGCAGAATCAAAATCGGCCGACTGATCCATTTTTTGGAAATACAACCAACTCAAAAAGCGCATATCCAACAATCAATAGAATCAGATTTTAAAGACTTGGAAGATGGAGTTCAGCATTTTTGTGCTTCCAGTATCCCAGGACTTGATGGAATCATCACTCGAAACAAGAAAGACTTTAAGACCAGTCAACTCCCGGTTTTTGAGCCGTGGGAGGTGGTTTGATAACCTGTTTAATCGAGAAAATTGATTGGATTTTACTCCCAACCCTTAACTTTGATAGTATCAAATGATACTATCAATGAAGCCTCCCTATGATATCACTCCTGAGATTTTAAGCCTAGTAAGCAGCATTTCAGAAAAAATCGGTGAGGCCAATGCGCTTTTTCTTAGCAAACCTTCTCCCCAACTTAGAAAGCAAAACCAAATCAAAACCATTCATTCCTCTCTTCAAATCGAAGGAAATACACTGAGCGAAAACCAAATCACGGCACTTTTGGAAAACAAACGGGTGATTGGTCCACAGAAGGATATTTTGGAAGTCCTAAACGCAGTCAAAGTCTATGAGGATCTTGGCAACCTTACCCCAACATCCGAAAAATCATTTCTCTCTTCTCACGCCATTTTGATGAATGGTTTGATTGAAAACCCAGGAAAATACCGGACTAGAGGAGTAGGGGTAGTTAAAGGTTCTCAGGTGGCCCATCTGGCTCCCCCTGCTGAAAATGTCCCCGGATTAATGAAAGATCTATTTGCTTATGTAAAAAATGACACTGAAATCCCCTTGATCAAAAGCTGTGTTTTTCACTACGAAATGGAATTCATTCATCCTTTTTTGGATGGGAATGGACGAATGGGAAGGCTTTGGCAGACGGTAATTCTCAAGGAAAAGTACCCTCTATTTGAGTCCTTACCTTTTGAAACCTTGATCAATAAAACACAACCTGAGTATTACCAAGCACTATC
>CALRRX020000466.1:0-3458 GCA_943370675.1 Reyranella massiliensis 521
TCCCTTGCCAAGCTGCAGGACTAAGGTGAACAAACATGGTCTGTTCGTAAGCATGCCACCGCAGTTGGGCATTGGTCGGGATGGGAATGTTTTGGGAAAAGCCAGAGTGAAAAAGCAGGAAAAACAGGCCTGCGAAAAGGGGTTTGAGGAAACGCATAAACGCTAAGTGTATGTGAAAATGGGTATTTTATGAAAAGATTGAACCACTGCTCATTTTTGAAATGGGTCAGTTTTGCTCATCGGAATGAACAGGGCTGGTCAAAAGTGGTGTACCGGTTAGCGCGTCTTTCAACACGGATTAGGTACAAAAAACAGGGTAGAAATGGGAGGGAGTCAGGTGTTTTGACCAAACGTGACCGAAATTAAGGGACAAACCCTTCTCAGGAAACTAAAAAATAATTTTATTTTTCATTACCCGAGTTTATTCAAAGAAAAATAAAGGCCTTTTTCTTTTATCAAAATAGCTCATTCTTACTTTACTCCCTTAAAAAATAATGAGTTAGCTATCCAATAAACAGCCTTACCATTGAGGGTTGGTTGTTTGATTTGTGATTGGGTACCAGTAAAAAAAGTTAGGGCAGTACAGTCAATTTCGGTGATCCATGTATATTCCGAGCCTCTGTTTGGATTAGTTTCAATTCCTCAGGAGATCTTTCTTTCCATAAATCCTCTCTTGAATTTCTAATGAGAAAATTCCTTTTTCTGATCGTTTGGATAGCTTTCTTCTCGCAACCATCCTTTGCCCAATTTCCTCAGGTAAGTGGTGTCTATCCCCATCTGGCCCAGTTTAATAACGAAGGGGAATGTGGTACCGGGGCAGTGGTTTTCTGGGCAGGCAAGCTTTGGACGATCAGCTACGGCCCACATTTGCCCTTTGGTTCATCGGATCGACTTTACCAAATCAACTCGGATCTTTCTCGGATTACCCGCCCTGAATCCGTCGGCGGTACCCATGCCAACCGGATGATTCATCGTGAATCCAATCAGCTGTTTATTGGAAATCACGTGATCGATGCCAATGGAAAAGTGAGAACGATCGATCCGCTGAAAATGCCCGGCAGATTGACTGGGATGGCGCGAAGCCTCAGCGATCCTGCCAATAAAATCCTCTATGCTACAATGGAAGAGGGTTTTTATGAGGTGGATGTCCATACCCTGGAAATCAAGCTGCTGTTCAAGGACGGCAATCAGATGAGAAAAGAAACTGGTGGTTCTTATGAATCAGATCTTTTGCCGGGTGTTCATGGCAAAGGATTCTATTCCGGCCAGGGCGTTTATGTATACTCCAATAATGGGGAGTCGGGGCCAAAAGCCCGAGTTGATCCTACCATCGAGGCGGGATCGCTGGCCGAGTGGGATGGCAAAGACTGGAAACTGATCCGCAGGATGCAGTTTGTGGAAGTGACCGGACCGGGAGGAATTTACGGAAATGAAAATCCTGATTCAGATCCCATCTGGGTTACCGGCTGGGACAATCGCTCGGCGATGGTGGGTGTACGACAGGGTGGAGCTTGGGCTTTTTACCGAGTGCCAAAAGCCTCCAATTCCTATGACGGCGCTCATGGCTGGAATACCGAATGGCCACGTATCCGAAATGTCGGAACTGAGCAGGAAAAGGATTACTTGATGACTCTTCATGGCATGTTTTGGAGGTTTCCAAGTACTTTTTCTCCTCAAAATTCAGCTGGCCTACGCCCAAGGTCTTCCTACCTCAAGATCGTTGGTGACGTGGAGCGATGGAAAGATCAATTGGTTTTTGGGACAGATGATGCTACCAAAAGTGAGTTTTTGAGCAATCGGCCAGACAAGGCCGGAATTCCAGGAGCAGGTCAGTCTCAATCCAATTTATGGTTTACGGACCTTTCTTTACCTGATCGAAATGCGCCTATTGATGCGGTGGGCTCGATTTATTTGAAGGATTCGGTGAAAGCAGACTTGCCTTCCGAACCCTTCCTTTTCGCCGGCTGGCAACATCGCTTGGCTTGGGTCAAAAATCACGGTTCTGAACCCGTAAGTCTAACTATCGAAGTGGACGAAAAAGGAACCAACACTTGGAAAACCCTCAAGAAGCTCACCCTTTCTGCCGGTGCCACAAGCCAAATCCCTTTTGATACTCAAGTTGCAGGGGAGTGGATTCGGGTGAAAACCCAGGAAAATGCAGTGCTTTCTTTCACCTTGGCTTATTCTGATCCGAAGAATAAAAACCTTTCAGAGCCTCGCCTTTTCGAGGGATTCAAAACCGTGGATCAGGCAAGGCCTGAGGGCAGCATCCTTTATGCGCTGGGGCAAAACCGACGGCTTGGGATTCTTTCTGAGGGTGGCCTGTATTATGAAATGGACAGTTTGTTGCAGATCAAACCTTCTCCCAATGATTCACTTCGCACCTGGATGGCCCAGACGCTTTCCATTCCCAAGCCCTTGATCAGGGTGGACGGCAATTCGTATTTGGTCACGGATACGAAAGGAAGACGATGGAGACTGCCTTTTGGTGAGGATAAATTTACCGAGCTGATGGAAAAGCAACAGATGCGCCTAGTCAGAGAGGTGGTCACAGAGCGCGACTTGCTCCACTTGGGTGGTACGTTTTATGAACTTCCGGCTGAAAATGCTGATGGCTACGCCAAAATTAAGCCTATTTCCACACACCGACTGCAACTGCATGACTTAGCTGCCTACCGCGGAATGCTATTGATCTCTGGCGCTGACCCGCAGTTTTCAGGTGAAAATTCACATATTTTCAAATCTGAAGATGGCAAAATCGGCCTTTGGGCGGGTGTGGTGGACGACTTGTGGAAGTTGGGAAAACCTACTGGAAAAGGTGGACCTTGGGCCCAATCCACGGTCTCAAAAGGGGATGTTTCAGACCCATATCTTTTTGGAGGATTTGATCAGCGTAATCTCAACCTCAAAAATCATGGAAGTGAAAAGTTGAGTATCCGCGTCGAAATCGATCCGATGGGTTCCAATGATTGGTTTGATTTCCAAACGATAGAGTTGTTGCCGGGTAAGGCCTTTCAATATACTTTTCCACAATCTCTCACTGGAAAATGGATTAGGTTCGTGGCGCTTCATGATGGAATTGCATCGGCAGAGTTAAAGTATGACTAGAAGATGAATTCAATCTGGTAAAGTCAAACTCGTTAAAAGGAGATTTTTGATAAGTATTTGCCTCATAATCAATCAATTTATCCCGTTCTAAATCACTTTTTTACCTGACAAACATCAGGCAATTCTAAAAGCTTGATGCCTAATATCGTGGACATTAACCAAAACAACCCATGGTATGACCCAAACTTCCCCCCTTACCACAGCTCAAACCGGAGTGCTGGTTTTGCTTCGGCTGCTGATCGGATGGCATTTTCTGTACGAAGGAGTCATCAAATTGTATAGCCCAGGCTGGACAGCCAAAGGCTACCTGCTCAGTGCCACGTACATGGAGTCTTTCTTTCATTCGTTGG
>CALRRX020000467.1:0-3418 GCA_943370675.1 Reyranella massiliensis 521
ATTGTCTATATTTGCCGCTCATGAAAAACAGGACAATTTATAGCAACACGTTCAAACAGCGCTTTTCCGTGCTAATGGCATTGTTGTTTTGCCTGTTTGTATCTAGCATAGAGTACATTCCCCAGCATGAAGAAGCTGTCAAATCAGAGCAGTCTTCCGAAAATCCAGATCAGACTTTTTTGAATGTTGCTGTAGACGCTGTAGTACCATTTGTACTGAACGTAGCTGACACAGTGCTTTACTTGATCTATCAGATCTTCAGCTTCGAATTCAAAATCCCTACCCATCAGGCGGTATCTGCTTTTATCTCTAATCAGCTGATTGAGATTCTTTTTGAGCGGATCATTTCCACCAAGGGGCCCTGATCCTTTCTCCTTCTCGCGTTTATTTTCCTGTTTGGTTCTTTCCTGAGCCAACCATTCTCTTGTATTTATCAATCAATTAACTAGTTATCCTTATGCAAAACAAAGGTGTCATTGTGTTTTTGACGGTGATTATTACGGCTCTCTGCCTGTATTACCTGTCATTCACACTCGTATCCAATGGCGTTCAGCAAAAAGCAACTGAGTATGCTACTGACGCTTCCGGCAATGTAGACTTTGCCAAAAGAAGAGCCTATCTGGACTCAGTCTGGAGACAGCCTGTTTACAATTTCCTAGGTGCAGATTTTACCTACCAAGAAGTAAAAGAGACCGAACTAGGTCTTGGTCTTGACCTTCAAGGCGGTATGCATGTGACTCTTGAGGTTTCTCCAGTAGAAATCGTAAAGGGAATCGCAGGCAATCCAAAAGACGAAGCTTTCAACAAATCTGTGGATGAAGCGAGAGAGGAAGCTAAAACCTCCAATGCTAAATTCGTTGACCTATTCTATGCTTCTTGGCAGCGAAATAATCCAGGAAAAACCCTCAGCAGCATCTTTGCAACAGCAGCTAACAGAGGAAGAATCTCTCTCGAATCTTCTGATTCAGAAATCTTGGCCATCATAGATACCGAGGTTGAAAACGCGATTGAGCGTTCGTTTAATATCCTCAGAACTCGTATCGACCGCTTTGGTACTTCACAGCCAAACATCCAGCGAATTGCAGGTTCTGGTAGAATCCAGATCGAACTCCCAGGTGCTGACAATCAGGAGCGAGTTCGTAACCTCTTGCAAGGCGTGGCAAAGCTTCAGTTTTGGGAAGTTCTTGAGCTAAATGAATACGGAGGAGCAATCGAAACTATCAATACCACTTGGGTTGCCGACCAAAAAGCATCAAAATCTGCTACAACTGTAGCTTCTGATAGCACCGCGACCGACAGCACGGCTAGTGATTCTGCAGCGGTCGTTTCTCCCGAAGATTCTCTCAGAAATGCTCTTGAAAAACAATTGGAGCAAATAGATCCAGCCAATGCAACAGGGACTGTTTCTCCATTGATCACTTTGATGAAGGCCAATTATGGCTTGGTATACGACGTGAGAGATACCGTCATCATCAACAGAATCTTGAAAAATGAGCGCTACAAGTCTTTCCTTCCACGTGATCTAAAACTCCTTTGGGGAGTGAAGCCTACTACGGCTGAGGATGGAACCGAAGTGTTGGAACTGTATGCCATCAAACTTAACAAAGGTTCTGAGCAGGCACCTTTGGAAGGTGATGTGGTAACTGATGCTCGTCAGACACTTGACCAGACTTCCCGTCCTGCAGTATCCATGCAGATGAATGCAGAAGGTGCCAGAAAATGGAGAAAACTGACCTCTGAAAATGTGGGCCGAAGAATCGCCGTGGTTCTTGACGACTATGTGTACACCGCACCAATGGTAAATGGTGAAATCCCTAACGGTCAGTCTGAAATTTCAGGAAACTTCACTCTTTTGGAAGCGCAAGACTTGGCAAACATCCTGAAGTCAGGTTCACTTCCTGCCCCTACTCAGATCGTAGAGGAAAGTATCATCGGCCCTACTTTGGGTAAAGAAGCACAGAACCAAGGTATAATTTCTATGGTAGCGGGCTTGGTGTTAGTAGTCTTGTTTATGATGGCCTATTACGCCAAAGGAGGATTGATCGCTGTAGCAGCTTTGATATTTAACATCTTCTTTATCCTCGGAATATTGGCACAGCTGGGTACGGCCCTGACCTTGCCCGGTATCGCTGGTATCGTGTTGACCATCGGTATGTCGATAGATGCCAACGTGTTGATTTTCGAACGTATCAAAGATGAAATCAGAAATGGCGTAGGATTGATGAACGCAATCCAAATTGGATATGACAAGGCTTTCTCAGCAATCTTTGACGGTAACCTCACCACATTCTTAGTAGGAGCCATTCTTTTTGCTTTAGGTCAAGGCCCCGTAAAAGGATTTGCGATTGTATTGATGATTGGTATTGCCTGTTCATTTTTCTCATCTGTTTACATTACCAAAGTAATCGTATCATGGATGACTGGAAAGGGAGATAAAAGCAGTCTTAACTTTACTGCTCCGTTTGCAAAAAATGCGCTTACTAGCTTAAACATTGACTTCTTGAGCAAGAGAAAGTTGGCATATACAGTTTCCTCTACTATCATTGTAATTGGCTTGGCCATAGCTGCGATCAATGGATTGAAGTTTGGCGTTGACTTCACTGGAGGTCGCTCTTATGTAGTTGAGTTCAATGAGGCTGTCGTGCCTTCTGATCTTAAGGTAGGACTTGACGGTGAATTTGAAGGATCCGTGGAAGTCAAAACCTATGGTGCAACCAATATCCTGAAAGTAACCACTTCTTACCTGATCAACGAAGATGACGATGCCTCCAACAAAGAAGTAGAAAGTAAAGTACGTGAGGGAATTGCTACCGTGACTGGATTTACCTATGCTGAGAATCCAGAGCAGATCGGAGATAAGCAATTCTCAATCACCGGATCTTCTAAGGTAGGTGCTACTGTGGCTGATGACATCAAAGCATCCTCTGCAGAAGCAATCATTGTATCTTTGGTAGCCATCTTCCTTTACATCCTTTTAAGATTCCGCAAGTGGCAGTTCTCTTTGGCTTCTATTGTAGCCTTGATTCATGACGCACTATTTGTGATCGCTGCTTTTGCAATTGCAAGTGTTTTTGGTGCCACATTTGAGATTGATCAAGTGTTTATAGCTGCGATCTTGACTGTAATTGGTTATTCAATCAACGATACCGTGATCATTTTTGACCGAATCCGCGAAAACATTGAAAACCGTGGTAGCCATAAATTGATCAAAGTCTTCAACGATTCGATCAACCAAACTTTAGGTCGTACCTTGATTACTTCATTTACTACCTTGATTGTGGTTATTGTGCTTCTGTTCTTCGGTGGTGAAGTCTTGAGAGGATTCTCTTTCGCCTTATTCGTAGGTATTACGGTAGGTACTTTCTCTTCTATTTACATTGCTACTCCTATCGTGGTAGATTTGATGAAAAAAGAACTG
>CALRRX020000468.1:0-3403 GCA_943370675.1 Reyranella massiliensis 521
CAGCAAGCAATCAACGAGCTCAAGTCACAGGTAGATGGATTAAAAAGCGAACTCAACGGAAAACTTGATCAAATCACGCAGCTCCTAAACAGCTTAAGCCAACAGGGAGCCAATATGGAGGCTATTCTTGCGCAGATCGAAGAGCTAAAGGCTGCCTGTGAGGAAATCAAGACTAAACTCGATCAGCTGCTTTCCCAAAATGCCGGCCTGTTCTTCGAAGAAAATGGAACGATCAAGTGTCCCGATGCCAAGCCGGGAGACAAAGGAACTGTCAATGGAAAACAATTCGAAGCAGTGGATCGAGCGCTTTTGATCAAGCGCAGAGACGAAGGCGCCGATCTGACCTGTGTCTGTACTTCATTAGTGACGGATATGAGTAAACTATTTGCTGGTACAGAACAAAATAGGAACACATTTAATCAGTCAATTGGAAATTGGGATGTGAGTAATGTGACTACTATGTTTGAAATGTTTCGCTTATCGAATTTTAATCAACCAATTGGAGACTGGGATTTAAGTAATGTCGAAAACATGGCATTTATGTTTTTTGGAGCAATTTTCAATCAGCCAATTGGTAATTGGAATGTGAGTAAAGTCAGGACAATGTCAAATATGTTTTTGAATGATGGATTTTTTAATCAAGACATTAGTCGCTGGGATGTAGGACAAGTGACACAAATGGATTTCATGTTTTATGGAGCACGGAGTTTTAATCAGCCAATAGGAAATTGGAATGTAAGTAATGTTACAACTATGTGGGTAATGTTTGGATTTGCCAGTTCATTTAATCAAGAAATCAATAACTGGAATGTGTCTAAAGTGAAAGATATGCGAGGTTTATTTGCAGGTGCTTCAAACTTTAACAAACCTCTAAATAATTGGAATGTGAGTAGTGTGGAGAATATGTGGGACATGTTTAAAGATGCAATTTCATTTAATCAACCAATTGGAAATTGGGATGTGAGTAATGTTAATAATATGAATGGAATGTTTAATTCATCAAACTTTAATCAACCAATTGGAAACTGGAATGTAAGTAGTGTAATTAATATGAATGCTATGTTTGCTAACACTCCATTTAATCAAAATATTTCAAATTGGAATGTAAGAAATGTAACAAATATGGCAAACATGTTTAACTCAACACCATTTAATCAGCCAATAAATACATGGGATGTTAGTAAAGTAAGCGATATGGCAGGAATGTTTAATTCTTCATCATTTAATCAGCCTCTTGACCGTTGGAATGTCGCTAATGCAACCAATATGATTTTTATGTTTTGGAGATCAAAGTTTAATCAAAATATTTCATCATGGTGTGTTACAAAAATCACAAGTGAGCCCGAAGGTTTTGCTGGAGAAAGCCCCCTTACCTCTCAAAACAAACCAAAGTGGGGAACATGCCCTAATTAATTATTGGATTACAACCACCCTAAGTAGTATTGAAAAAATATAGTTTATTAATCGCTTTATTTTTATTGGTTTTTGAGGAAGGTCTCTCCCAAAGTTTTTATAGGGAAAGAGAACCTAAGACTATTTTTTACAACTTCAGTCTTGGGGCGGGCACCTTTTTTTCTGCTCCAAGACCTTCTTATGATAGTCTGGTCAATGAATTAATGCCGGCCATTCAGGTAGGAGGCGGGAAGAGAATTTCTGACCACTTTCTCTTAACCGCATCGATGGGATTGCAGCCGTTTTCTACCAAGGAGTTTGTGGGCAAGGAGGATATTAGAGAAAGTATCCTCGAGCCGGTCTTTGATGGGTTTGGATATAATGTAGAGCTACTCCCGACTTTTAGCCTCTTGCCCAGCTTTCATCACATGAGCCGACCTATACTGGACTTACAGGCCGGAATCGGGCTCGGTTATCTATTTACCTACCGGACAGAAAAGCTTTTCTTCAATGAAAAATACTACGAATTCAATCTGATCGAACAGGGACTTTACATTCCTCTCAAAGTCTCTATTCTAGTCAAAACGGGCTTGACTACAGATATCGGCATAGAGGGCAATTTCCTATATACCTTCTTAGACGATACTAGATCCGGATTTTCAACCAATAAAGACTCCGACCATTTGGGACGGTTATCTCTTGTCTATAGAAAATTCTTCAAATAAACAGCAATTCCCAATTCATCACCGCACAACCTGAACAGCCTTCCTAGAATATGAAAAAGTTTATTTTCCTCCTACTTATCATCTCAAGCTGTACCGTGGTGGATACCGGTTTGATGGAATTGATAAATGACATCAAAGTCCAAAACCAAGAATTGTTAGACGAGGTAAAATCGCTTCAGTCCAAGTCCGATTCTTTGATCACCGAGCTAAAAAGCAGTGCAGCCAAGCAAAAGGAACTCATGGATCAGGTCACCAAACTTCAGGGGGATCTGACCAAGATCCTCGCCGAAATCGCAAAACTCAACGAGAAGCTGAACACCCAAGGAGCGGACATTGATTCCATCAAAGCCCAGATGGGTAAACTTCAAGAACAATACCAAACCATCATCACCCAACTCGAGCAACTGCAACAGCTCAGCAAAATCCTTGCAGAGATCGAGTTGCTCAAAGGACAGCTAGCCGAACTCCGTGGCAATCAGCAGCAACTCATCGGACTAGTTGGACAGAATCAGCAGGATCTCCAGCTGATCAAAAACCTATTGGAACTGATCAAAACCCAAACCGAATCCAGTCAAAAACAACTCAGTGAACTCACCGTGCAGCTTGGCAAGCAGGGCGCAGACATCAAAACTCTATTGGAACAGTACCAAAAGATCGAAAAACAACTGGAGCAACTGGTCAAATTGGGGCAGATACTCGAAGAGATTCAAAGTCTAAAGGTGAAACTCACTGAACTGGATCAAAAATACCAAACCATTATCACCGGCTTGGGACAAAACCAGCAAGCAATCAACGAGCTCAAGTCACAGGTAGATGGATTAAAAAGCGGACTCAACGGAAAACTTGATCAAATCACTCAGCTGCTAAACAGCTTAACCCAACAAGGGGCAAATATGGAAGCTATCTTGGCTCAAATCGAAGAGCTGAAGGCTGCCTGTGAGGAAATCAAGACTAAACTCGATCAGCTACTGTCTCAAAATGGAAGACTCTTCTTTGAAGAAAATGGGACGATCAAGTGTCCTGATGCTAAGCCTGGGGATAAAGGAGAAGTCGCAGGAAAAACATATGAGGCAGTGGATCGAGCGCTTTTAATCAAGCGAAGAGACGAGGGTGCTGATCTGACCTGTGTGTGTACTTCCTTGGTTACGGATATGAGTCAACTATTTGCTGGAACCGAACAAAATAGGAACACATTTAATCAGCCAATCGGAAATTGGTATGTGGGTAATGTGACGAATATGAATGCAATGTTTTTCAGAAGCGATTTTAACCAATCTATAGACAAA
>CALRRX020000469.1:0-3400 GCA_943370675.1 Reyranella massiliensis 521
AACAAACTGGTTGATTATTTGGGAGAAAGACATGGATTCAAAAGATTTTTTTAGAAAGTCCCCAAAAACAAAATCGCCGATGATCAAAAAGATCTCGATCTCTGAAGTTCTTTTCCTATTTTTTGCCAAAGAGTCAACATTTATGAAGAAACTGATCCTGGCTTTTGCCTTTGTTCCTTTCCTTTCTTTTGGCCAAAATCACCAGGCCAACCTGAAAAAAATCTATGACACCGAGCTTTCCGCAGGTCACACTTATGAAAATCTGCGCTACCTCTGCAAGGTGATTGGCAACCGGCTTTCGGGTTCGCCCGGTGCTGCTGCATCCGTGGAGTGGACTCGCCAATTGATGGAAAGCTATGATTTTGATACCGTGTACCTCCAGCCTGTGATGGTTCCTCATTGGGAACGAGGAGGAAAAGACGTGGTCAAAATCACTAATTCAGCTAAGCATGGGGTAGTCGAATTGTCTGCCTTGGCACTTGGAAATACGCAAGGCACTGGTCCCGAAGGCCTTCTTGGTCAAGTGGTCGAGGTGAAAAGTATTGATCAACTCAAATCCCTAGGGGCTCAGGTCAAAGGCAAAATCGTGTTTTTCAACGGACCTATGGATCCGACCAAAATTGATGCCTTTGAAGCCTACGGCGGTGCTAATGCACAGCGAAGCAGCGGTGCCGCAGAAGCCTCCAAGCTAGGCGCTGTTGGGGCCATCGTCCGCTCCCTCAGCAATCGGGTAGATGATATTCCACATACCGGCAATCAGCGCTACGCTGCGGATTTTCCAAAAATTCCCGCCTTGGCCATCAGTACCCAAGATGCAGAGCTACTCAGTCAGTTACTTTCCGAGCAGGCAGACCTTAAGCTGTATTTGGAGTCACATGGTGAGATGAAATCCGAGAAGTTGTCTTACAATGTGATCGGCGAGATTCGTGGTACGGAAAAGCCCGATGAAATCATTGCCGTGGGCGGACACCTCGATTCTTGGGATGTGGGTGAAGGTGCTCATGATGATGGCGCAGGCTGCATGCAGGCCATCGAGGTGTTGAGATTATACAAAGCTTTGGGTTGGAAACCTAAGCGCACCATCCGCGCAGTGATGTGGATGAATGAGGAAAATGGACTTCGTGGAGGACAGGAATATGCACGAGTAGCCAAGGCAAAGGGTGAAAAACACATCGCAGCAATAGAATCAGATTCTGGAGGATTTTTGCCGATTGGATTTTCCTCTACCGGAACCGATGCGCAGCGAGGCAAGTTGGCTTCTTGGGCGGATTTGCTGAGGCCTTATCAGCTTTGGAACCTGCAAAAACCGGGTGGAGGAGCCGACATTGGACCACTCCGTGACCAAGGGCCGATCTTGATTGGCCTTTTGCCGGACTCACAGAAATATTTCATCTACCATCATACCGAGGCAGATGTGTTTGAAGTCGTAGATCAGCGGGAGTTGGAGCTAGGTGCTGCAGCAATGGCAGCTTTGGTGTATTTGATCGAGCAGGAGGGGATTTAGTAGTTCGGATTTCAGATGTCGGAATTCGGATAGTTTCGATCCCGTAATTTCCTCATTTCAAAAGCCAAAGCTTCCGATTGAGAAATCTTCTTTTAAACTGACTTCAATCAGCCTTTTCGCAAAGATTCGTCAGAACATTATCCTAGCTTTTCCGCTTCCTTTGAAAAAATACCACACCCATGAATGACCTCCAGATCGCCAATTCGGTGACGCCACTTCCCATTCAGCAGATTGCTGCTAAAATCGGAATCTCTGCGGACCAACTTGAATTTTACGGGAAATACAAGGCTAAACTTCCACTCGATTTGATCGATGAGGAAAAGGCGCAACAGGGCAATCTTATTTTGGTCACTGCCATTACCCCAACACCCGCGGGTGAAGGCAAGACCACGGTCACGATTGGATTGAATGACGGCCTCAACCATATCGGAAAGGCATCGGTTGCGGTGATTCGCGAACCTAGCCTTGGGCCGGTTTTCGGGATCAAAGGAGGTGCCGCCGGTGGAGGTTGGTCACAGGTGATCCCCATGGAGGACATCAATCTCCACTTTACGGGAGATTTTCATGCGATTGAAAAGGCAAACAACCTGCTGTCAGCCCTGATTGACAACAACATTCAAAGCAAAACCCGGAACCTCGGCATCGATCCCCGAACAGTCATCTGGAAGCGGGCCATGGATATGAATGACCGTGCTTTGCGAAATGTTGTCGTGGGATTGGGAGGAAAAAACGGAGGAATCCCTCGCGAGACGGGCTTCAATATCACCGCGGCATCAGAAGTCATGGCGATTCTCTGCATGAGCAAGGACTTGGAAGATCTCAAGTCCCGATTTGCTAAGATTTACATTGGGGACCGAATGGATGGCAGTCCGGTTTATGCATCGGAACTCAATGCGCATGGTGCAATGGCCACCCTGATGAAAGAGGCCATCAAGCCCAACCTCGTGCAGACGCTTGGACAGAATCCGGCTATTATCCACGGGGGACCATTTGCCAATATCGCACAAGGCACCAATTCCATTCTTGCCACCAAAATGGGACTTACCCTCGGAGATTATGTGGTCACAGAGGCGGGATTTGGGTCTGATCTTGGGGCAGAGAAATTTTTCAACATCAAGTCCCGAGCAGCAGGGCTTTCGCCCAAAGCAGTTGTATTAGTTGCTACCATCCGGGCGCTCAAATACCACGGTGGAAAGCCGCTCAAGGAACTAACCTCGGAAGATGTATCTGCTTTGGAAAAAGGACTACCAAACTTACAGCGGCACGTGGACAGCATCCGAAGCTTTGGGGTGCCTGTGGTCGTGGCGGTCAATGTCTTCAGCTCGGATTCGGCTGCCGAAAAGCAGCTGCTCTTGGATTATTGTCAGCAGCAGGGCATTCCTGCAGCGCTAAGTGAAGGCTGGGCCAAGGGAGGGGAAGGTTGCAGCGAGCTTGCAGGATTGGTGGTACAGGCTGCGGCGAGCTGTCAGGGAAGTTTTACCCCAACCTATGACCTCGAGGATGAAGTAACCGAGAAAATCCGAAAAGTGGCTCAGACCATCTATGGTGCTTCAGGAGTGGAATATTCTACCACAGCCAAAAGCCAACTCAAAAAAATCGAAAAGCTTGGCTTGTCAAAGCTCCCTATCTGTATGGCAAAAACCCAAAAGAGTCTCAGCGACAACGAGAAGCTCATTGGACGACCTACGGATTTTACCATTACCATCCGTGAGTTTGAGTTTGCGGCAGGTGCAGGATTTTTGATTCCGATCGCAGGAGATATCCTAAGGATGCCTGGATTGCCTGATACTCCTTCCGCCGAAACTGTCGATATAGATGAAAAAGGTGTGATTTCAGGCCTTTTCTAAGTGTGAAAAACGAAAAACCCCCGGGATGGGATACCCCGGGGGCCAAACC
>CALRRX020000470.1:0-3393 GCA_943370675.1 Reyranella massiliensis 521
GGTCAATGCCGGATCAGCATTTCCGTAAACTTTCGACTTGGAATCAGCGGTTACGGTAATTTCGCGGGTGGTGATCGTCAGATTTGATCCGAAAAACGTGATGCTGTAGTTGGCATTGGCCACTGTTCCCTGATTGATCGTGTAGGTCCCGACATTTTCTCCTGCCTCGCGGGATAGTGAACCTGAAAGAACATCACCTGACACTAGAGATCCTGAGGTAATCCGATAGGTAAGTACAGGGTCTGCATTTCCGTAGATTTTTGATTGAGCATCTGCAGTGATGGTCAATACAGCTTTATTAATTGTAAAAGGCAGTGCAACAGAAGTGGCTTCACTATGATTGGCATCCGCAGCAACAGTAGCTACTACTTGATAAGTACCCGCATTGGTAGGACGAGTAGCACTTGGACCATAAGTGGTTGTGCTCGTACCTGAATAGCTATACGTTACCGCGCCCGTGGTAGAACCGGATACAGTAGAGGTAGCAGGACCCTGAGGAGAACCGGTGTAGGTAAATGTCGTGGTTCCGGTAGCCGTAATGGTGGTGTTAGTCTTGGAAATGGTAATCGTTCCATTTGCCGGAGTGAAGCTGTAATTCGTGGCGGTCAAGCCCGTCACAACAGGTGTGATCGTTACCCCTGCCGTACCAGCAGCAGTAGTCTCAGTGTAAGTAGTCGTATAGGTAGCTGTACCTCCAATTACCGATACAGTTTCACCGTTCACAAATCCGGTAGCGGTAAATGTTCCTGCATTAGTCACCGTTGTCACAGCAGTACCGAAAGCGACATCTTGGTTAACTGCGGTAATTGTCAATACGGCTTTATTTATGGTAAAGGCCAATGGAGCTGAACTCGCACCATTGAAATTGGCATCTGCGGCAACAGTGGCAATCACCTGATAGTTGCCTGCATTTGTAGGACGAGTAGCACTTGGACCATAAGAAGTCAAAGCAGTTCCTGAATAACTGTACGTTACCGCACCCGTGGTAGAACCAGTTACGGCAGAAGTAGCTGGACCCTGAGCCGCACCGGTATAGGTAAATGTCGTAGTTCCGGTAGCCGTAATGGTGGTGTTAGCCTTGAAAATGGTAATCGTACCATTTGCCGGAGTGAAGCTGTAATTCGTAGCGGTCAAACCCGTCACAACAGGCGTTATCGTAACCCCCACAGTACCTGCAGCAGAGGTAGGAGTATATGTAGTAGTATAGGTAGCCGTACCTCCAATCACTGAGGATGTTTCACCGTTCACAAATCCGGTAGCGGTAAATGTTCCTGCATTAGTCACCGTAGTCACAGCAGTACCGAAAGCGACGTCTTGGTCACCTGCGGTAATTGTCAATAAGGCTTTATTGATTGTGAGCGTAGCCGGAGTACGTTCTAGACTAACGCAGCCTGTAGTAGTATTTCTTGCTTGCGCATAAACCGTATAATCGCCAGCATTAACAGCTGTTGGAGTAAAAGTAAGGCTACCTGATGACAATAAATTTCCACCAGTGGGTGCATCATACCAATCAATAGTAGCACCTGAACTTACTACAGCAGAAACAGTAGTGGTATTACTTACACCAGTATAAGTCATACTATTGCTAACAGTTGATGTTACTGTTGGCAAAGCAATTACCGTTACCGTCACCACAGGTGAGTTAATTGAAGAACATGCACCGCTTGTTACTACAGCTCTATAAAAACGAGTTGCAGTTAAAGCTCCCATTTGAGCTGATGTTAATGACGTTGCTGTTGCTCCAGGAATATTGGTGAAGCTACTATTATCTGTGGATACTTGCCATTGAATAGTTCCTGTATTACCTGTTAATGTAATATCAGTAGGAGATTGACCCGAACATATGGTTTGGTCTGCAGTTACCGTACCTGCTAAAGATGATGGGCTAACTGTAACCACTCTTGTTGCTGCTGTCGAAGGTCCGTTGCATCCTGTGCTCACTACATTCACAGTAACACTTCCTGCCCAACCATTTGGCCATGTAACCACACCTGTTGATGCGTTAATCGCAGAAGCAGTAATTGTTCCAGCAGTGTTTGTAATATTTGTTAATGACCATGACAAGGTCCCAACAGTTGCTGTGCTATTGTAATCCGTGGTAGTTCCTGCACTAGTCAATTGACAGGTTGGTTCTGTTCCTGAAACTGTAATTACAGTAGGTGTTGTAACCGTTGGGTTAACGGTCACAGTAATTGCATAAGCTTGACTCACAAAACCATATGTACTATTCGTAACAGTAAGTGTTCCGTTGTAAGATCCTGCTACTAATCCAGCTGGCAGTGCAATTGTTATGGGACTTCCAGATAAATCCGCGTCTAAAACATCTGAAATACCTGATTCAAAATCAATGCTATACTTTTCAGGGCAACCTGTGGTGGCAGTATAGGGCAAAGTTACATTTTGTGCCGAAGCACTAAAACATGCCGAAACAGTTGAATTTGTTAGTGTAATCGTTGGGTTGTCAGGTAAAGTGTATGTAATTCTAATTTGACCATTTGCACCAGAACCACCTGAATAATCAGAATTGTCATCAGTTACGGCTCCACCTCCACCTCCTCCAATTTGAGTTGCTGGGTTTCCATTCCCTTCATTACCTGACCCAGTAAAACCATTACCTCCGGCTCCACCACCTGTCGGGGCGGAACCACCGGTTTGATTTAAACCATTATTTCCATTACTACCAGTACCTGCAGATGAGCCGCCGCCACCACCTCTGTTGTTTAATCTACTACCGTTAGCACCATCCCCTCCATTGTATGACAAATTACCAGTAAAACCCAAATTTGAACCACTTAAGCCAGTAGCACCTGAACCATCAGAATTATTGCTTGAACCTGCTCCTCCTCCGTTACCTCCTGCTGCCCTTACTTCTACTCCTAAGGTACTGTTTACAAATGACGATACCCCACCAGCACCACCAGTACCGGTACCACCAGTACCACCTGAACCTACAATCACATTATATTGTTGGCTAGCAGAGACTGGCAAATTTTCTCTTCGAACATAAGAACCTCCTTTACCACCGCCACCAGACGCAACATTTCCAGTAACACCACCACCAGCACCGCCGCCGCCCCATGCTTCCAAAGTAAGGCTAGTCACGCAGTTAGGGACTGTAAAAGTGCCGTTTGAGGTGAAAATTTGTGTTATTGTGGCACCGGGTGGTGGTAGCGTGTAACTTAGAAAAGAATCAGCATTTCCTGTACTAACTGTTATAGTGCGTGAAGTAGAACCACTGGTAAGCCGTACTTCAATCGAAAGTCTGATTCTATCCGTTGATTCCCAGGTTTGAGTAGATGGAAAGCTCAAAGTTGCCGTATATATTCCTGTGGCATTGAATTCGGCAGAATAACCTGTTGATGCTTGTACAGTGCCACTTGAGTTTATTCTCTG
>CALRRX020000471.1:0-3392 GCA_943370675.1 Reyranella massiliensis 521
TGAAACCGACAAACTGATCGGTTTCCCTCAGACCGATTTGATCTCTTCGTCAGCCACTCGCGCTCGAATTGATGCCGGAAAAGTGACCGATCTGGGAAGCGGACCTTCGGCCAACCCGGAAATGGTCATTAACCTGCAACCGGACTGGATCATGATTTCGACCTTGGGGGAGGATTTGCGGTATCTGGATCTCTTTGCGCAAGCGAATGTACCAGCCCTGATCAATGGAGAATACGTAGAGCAAAACCCGCTAGGAAGAGCCGAATGGATCAAGTTTACGGGGATTTTGCTTGGAAAATACGAGGAAGCTTTGGCTGAATTTGAAAAGATCAAGGTTGCCTATCAAGAAACTGAACAACTGGCTACCAAAATCCCCGCCGACAAAAGACCGAAAGTCCTTAGCGGAGTCATGTATCAGGACATTTGGTACGCACCTGGAGCGGAGAGCTGGGGAGCGCAGATTCTGCAAAATGCTGGGGGAAACTATGCTTTTGAAGACCAAAGCGGCTCTGGCAGTTTGCAACTCAACTATGAATTCGTCCTCGATCGGGCTGCTGAGGCGGAAGTTTGGATTGGTTCGGCTGACTTTCCTGATGTCAAAACCATGGGCAGCAATGAACCTCGTTACCAAAATTTTCAGTCTTGGAAAAATGGTCAGATATATACCTATACGGCAAAAAAAGGCGCAACGGGAGGTTTGGAGTACTTCGAGCTCGGCTATGTCCGACCCGATCTGATCCTCAAGGATCTGATCAAAATCCTGCATCCGGAACTTTTGCCGGAGTATGAGTTATATTTCTATCAGAAGTTGGAGTGAGTAAAAACATGGAATCCCCGATCGGGTATAAATATAGCGAATATCAAAAAATTATACCCGATCGAGTATATTTATATAAAATCAATTACATTTATACCACAAAGGGTATAAAAAATGACAAATTTCTCCATCTTTTTAAAAGAAAAACGAAAGTCTGTAGGATTAACGCAAGAGGAACTTGCAGCTAAAGCGGGAGTCGGATTACGATTTGTCCGTGATCTTGAGCAGGGTAAAGAAACTCTACGGCTTGATAAGGTGAATCAGGTTTTGATTTTGTTTGGTAAGCAAGTGGGTGTAGTGAGCCTTGACTCTTGAATCTATGAGCAGGAAAGCACTTGTTTATTATCACGATAACCTTGCCGGATATTTGACAGAGACCGACGAAGGGTACTCATTTACCTATGATAAAACCTATTTGCTATCTATCAATTCGATGCCGATTAGTTTTACTTTACCCCTTCAAAATCAATTATTTGAAAGTAAAACTTTATTCCCATTTTTTGACGGATTGATCCCAGAGGGATGGCTTCTGAATGTTGGCCAAAACTATTGGAAGCTAAAAGGAAATGATCGGTTTGAGCTGCTTGTGACCTTATGCAGGGATACAATTGGGGCTGTCAGTATTTTGCCTGCGGAGGAGGTTGAAGATGTCTAATTGCCTATTCTGCTATCAAAGTGTGGAGGATCAAACCCTCTATCATACAAGTTGCTGCAATAAATTTTTCGGAACAAAGAACCTTCCGGAGCTTCAGTTGGATAAAATCCTTTTGAATCAAATTGCCATCCAAACTGTCAATAGGCGAATAGCTATGACGGGAGTTCAACCCAAATTGTCTGTAAATCTTAGTAAGGAAGTGGGGAAAAATAGATTGACTCTAGTCGGTCTTTGGGGGCAATACATCCTAAAACCACAGCATGAAGAATATTCATACATGCCTGAAACAGAAGATCTGACCATGCATCTGGCTGGCTTTTTAAAAATTAGGACCAGTGAGCATGCACTTATTCCTACCAGTGAAGGTAAGCTTGCCTACATCATCAAGAGATTTGATCGGGAAAAAGGCAAGAAAATTCATGTAGAGGACTTGTGCCAGATTTCAGGATTTTTGACCGAGCAGAAATACAAAAGCTCCTATGAAAAAGCAGGAAAACTGATTTCCACCTATTGCACAAACAAAGGACTGGACACGCTGAATTTCTTTGAATTAGTTCTTTTTTGCTACCTCACTGGCAATAATGATATGCATTTAAAGAATTTCACGCTTATCCATCATCCTGATCGAACTGTATCTTTATCACCTGCCTATGATCTACTTAATGTCAATCTAATTTTCCCTTCTGACGCTGAAGAACTCGCACTTACTCTGAATGGAAAAAAAAGAAAAATTACCAAGATGGACTTTGATAAGTTTGCTTCGAGTTTGAATTTGCCCGAAAAGGCGGTTTCCAACAGCTATTCAAAATTTATCAATGCTAGTGAAAAAGCAGAGAAGATAATCCAGGCATCATTCCTCCCGGAAGAAATGAAAATGAGGTATATGGAAATCTGGACAAGCAAAATCAGCAAATTCTAAATCCTCCTTCGCCGAGGTTTGTGTCTCCACAAACCTCTTTTAGAAAAAAATAAATGCCTCTCCGACCCTACCTCTTCCCCGTCGCCATCCTCCTCCTTGGGCTGAGCTTTTTGCTCAACCTGAGTTTGGGTTCGGTGTGGATTCCCTTCGGAGAGATCGTAAGCGGATTGGTATCAGGAGATTGGACGAAAAACTCCTGGGAGCAAATCATCTTGAACTACCGCCTACCAAAGGCCTTGGTAGCCATTTTTGCAGGAATCGGACTGAGCTTGAGTGGCTTACAAATGCAGACTTTTTTCCGAAATCCATTGGCCGGACCCTTCGTTTTGGGCATCAGTTCGGGTGCTGGGTTGGGTGTGGCCATATTGATGTTGGCTGGCTCAGCTTTGGGTTTTGCCCTGAGCGGAATCAACTCTTGGGCGATTGCCACAGCAGGGATTTTGGGTGCGGGATTGGTACTTTCCGGCGTGAGTCTGGTGGCATGGCGGGTAAAGGACAGCATGACTTTATTAATTGTCGGATTGATGTTTGGCAGTGCGGTTTCTGCCGTGGTTTCGGTTTTGTCCTTTTTCTCAGGGGCAGAGGCGCTCAAGCTCTACACCGTTTGGTCTATGGGGAGTTTGGGTGCATTGGGCTGGACTCAGGTTTCTATTTTGGGAATTCTGATTGCATTAGGGAGCTTACCTGTTTTTCTTTCCACCAAGTCTTTTAATGCCTTGTTGTTGGGAGAAAACTACGCCCGCAGTATGGGAATCCGAACGGGACAAATGCGCTGGTTGATGATTCTCAGCACGGGAATTTTAGCAGGAGGAATTACGGCTTTTTGTGGGCCGATTGCCTTTTTGGGCATTGCTGTACCGCACCTGGGGAGGATGGTTTGGAAAAGTTCGGATCATCGGGTCTTGTTCCCCGGTTCAGCTTTGATTGGTGCGATTTTGCTTTTGCTCTGCGATGCTGTGGGCCAATTGCCTGGTTTGGCGAGTACACTCCCTATCAATGCT
>CALRRX020000472.1:0-3392 GCA_943370675.1 Reyranella massiliensis 521
TACCCGACCCAAATGCTCATGATCATCGATGTAGATTCCATTGTGAGCGTATTCTTTACCAAACTTATGCGTTTCATGATTTTGGAAATCAGACGATTTGTAAAACTCCAAACCACGATCTGAAGAGTAGGTGATGACTGGAAGAGGAAGGGTAATGTGAGTATGCCCTACATTGAAAAAATGCCATTCATGCGAATCCTTGATGTGGTGCATGATAAAACCTGTTGGGTCTTCTTTACCTTCCTCAGTCTCAGCACCAGCCGCAAATGTTGCAACCGAAAAGTTCAGCAAAAATGCTGAAAGTAAAAGACTTAGAACCAGAAATTTGCGCTTCATCAACTCGTATTTTTGAGGGCTACTTCGAAATCGGGCGCAAGTTAGAAATAAAGGTGTAGATATCAAAAGTCAGGTAGAACAAAAAAAGAATAAAGAAATTGGCAATAAACAAAATAATATTTCCCACCCCCATCACTACTAAAATGGCGATAAAGCCCAATGAACTCAGGATGCGGATTACCATTCCGAGAAGTTTGATCTGGAGGAAATTTTCTGGAGACTTTTTGTAAAGCCACAGGGCAAATGCACTGACCAAATAGGAAAGTCCTACTACAAAACCATAAATCCCCCAAATACTAGAATGGATGATTTGGGGTAAAAATTGCTGACAAGCTATGAGGATTGCCGCAATCAAGAGGGAAACCAGTAGGAACTTGACGTGGAAGTTGCTTAGCAATTTCATGAGCAGGTGGTTTATGGTTGAGGCAAAAGTACCCCATTTTTCCAAAAAGGCCTACCGATCCCGCTCCATGGTTTTCCATAGCTGATAGAAGGCCAATACAATCGAGGCAAAGCAAAATACCAAGAGCCAAACTGGAAATTTCATCTCCGATTTTCCTTGTATCCACCAACCCAAAGCAGTGCCTCCCCCAATGACCGCAAAAAGCTGAAAAGACAGCCCCATGTATTTCACCCAAGTGGGCGTCTCATATTGGGATGGTTTCTTTGGCTTTTCTGAAACGGACATAGTCAAATATAAATGGATTCTATCTGCGATCTTTGCGAGCTGCCAAATAATCCCTTCGGTAAATCGTTCGGTAAGTACGCTAAAAGCCCTATTTTGGTACCTTAATCTGTAAACATCTCAAATGAGAAAAAATGCCCTTCTTATTGGAATAGGATTCCTCATTTTTTTGGGGGCATGCTCCTCCGAGCGCAACACCTTTACCAATAGGGCTTTTCACAACCTTACCGCTCATTTTAATGCCTTTTACCTGGCAGATGTCAAGATCAAAGAGGTGGAAAATCAGGTCAAAACGAATTACAAAGAAGATTATACACAGGTTTTGCCCGTGTTTATCCCTACCGACTCGGCTACGATTCAGCAGAATAAAGCCATGCTGGATTCGGCTAGAGAACTTGCCTCCAAAGCCATAGACTGGCACCGAATCTCAAAATGGGTGGATGACAGCTACTACCTAATTGGCAAAATCGATTACCTGCAGGCCCACGTCGATGATTCAAAAAATGCTTATCGCTACGTCAACAGTCAAAGCAAAGACAAAGACCTGCGTCATCGCGCTCTCATCAGCTTACTCCGACTCTACATCGATCAAAAAACCTACGAGGACGCCAATTTTACCATTGATTACCTGTCTAAGGAAACCGAAATCAGCGAAGAAAACCGCTACGAACTGTTTAAAACTTTAGCCTACTACTACGAAACCAGAGCAGATCAAAATGGAGTAATCGGAGCTCTCGATCGAGCTGCCACATATGCCAAGGATAACAAGGAACTTTCACGAATCTATTTTATCCTTGCTCAGCGCTATCAACGAGAAGGTTTGGATGCCCTCGCCTATGACTATTACAAAAAATCCCTTGAAGGTAATCCACCCTATGAAAGAAGTTTTTTTGCCACTCTTTATGCTCAGCAGGTGGCAGAACTCAATGCGTCCAAAGACTTGCGTAAAGTCAGAAACTACTATGAAGATCTCTACAAAGATCCCAAAAACAAAGATCTCAAAGATGTGGTAGTGTATGAACAGGCACTTTTTGAAGAAAAGCAGGGAGACATTCCACTTACTTTAAAACTCCTCCACCAGGCAGCTAAGGAACCCGGTAGCAATCCCCGCTTAAAAGGATACATCTATCAAAAATTGGCTAACCTCAACCTGAGCGAATTCAAAGATTACCGAGCCACCAAGTATTACCTCGATAGTGCTCTGACATTTATAAAAGAAGGAGACCCTGTCGCTGCGCAAATCAACGATCAAAAAACCACCTTGGATCAGTTTGTATTCCATGTGGAGCGTTTGCAAAACAATGACAGTCTAATTTTCCTTGCAGCATTAGGTGAAGATGAGCAGCGAAAGCGTGCTGAAGCTTTTTTGGCCTTTGAAGAAGAGCGATTGCTTAAAGAAGCAGCATTAAAAAATCAACCCAAAAGCACCAGTATTTTTGATAATCTGTTGGCATTCAATGGGAAGACGAGTGGTTCAAGCTTTTACTTCGACAACTCCGCAGCCATGCAGCAGGGCACAATCGAGTTTAGCCGGACATGGGGCAACAGACCCCTTCAGGACAATTGGAGAAGAAGATCAGCACTGTTTCAGACTTCTGGGCAAAATAGTCCCCAAGCTTCCAAGGTCGATTCCCTTTCGCAAAAAGAAAATTCAGTCCTTGCAGGATTACCTTCTATTGAGAGTTTGCTGCAAGCCATCCCTAACACTCCAGAACAGCTTCAGACAGCTAATTCGGAGATGGAAGAGTCCTATTTTGAATTGGGTAAGTTGCTGTATTTTGATCTGAAAGAGACCAAAATGAGCATCGACTACCTCGAAACACTCATTCGCAACTATCCAAACACGGCAAAGAAGCCAGAGGCCTACTACATGCTTTATTTGGGCCAAAAGGAATTGAACGGCAATCCTGAATTTTATGTGAACAGGCTAAACAAGGAATTCCCAAGCTCTCCATACACCTATTCTGTAAATAATCCAGAGGCCGCTTCCGGCAATTTGGCTTACCTCGAATCGTCAAAAAGATATGAGCAAGCTTATGACGCCTACTATCGTGGTGATTATGAAATAGCTAAGGGAATTATCCAATCAGCTTTAACCGAATTTCCTCTTACCAGAAATACTGAAAAGCTTCTTCTACTGGATGCCATGGTCACGGGAAAATTGGAGAGTAGGATAGCCTTCCGATCAAAACTGGAGGAGTTCATCCAAAATTCTAAAGAAGCAGAGCTTACAACATTAGCTAAAAAAATGCTCCAGCCGCTACTCAGCCAAGAGGAGCTTGCAGCTTTGAAAGAAGAGAAAGCTAACCAACCGGATTCTAGCCAACTTGTGACCGAACCAGTTGCTGAGGTGAAAAGACCAGAGGTACCT
>CALRRX020000473.1:0-3387 GCA_943370675.1 Reyranella massiliensis 521
AATCTGTGCTGGAACAAGCCTTCAGGTGGATTTTGGTGGAGGAATCCAGGCCGATGAGGAGATTGAAAAAGCCTTTGGTTTGGGAGCCAAGCAAGTGACTGGAGGAAGTATTGCGGTGAAAAATCCGATTCTTTTTGACGAGTGGATTACGAAGTACGGTTCGGAAAAAATCATCCTTGGCGCCGATGCTAAAAATAAAAAAATCGCAGTGGGCGGATGGGAGGAGACCACTTCGGTGGAGTTGATTCCCTTTATCCAAGGTTATTATGACAAAGGAATCCGCTATGTAATCTGCACCGATGTGGCTAAAGACGGCTTGCTTCAGGGGCCTTCGGTGGCCTTGTATCGGGAGATTTTGCAGGAAATTCCTGAGTTGAAATTAATCGCAAGCGGAGGAGTTTCTTCCGTAAAAGACCTCGAAGAACTGGAGAAAGTCGGAGTTTATGGAGCCATCGTGGGAAAAGCTTATTATGAGGGAAGAGTGACGCTGGAGGAATTAGCAGCCTTTTAAGTTACGATTTACGAATGACGATTTACGATACATTATAGAACCTCAAACCTATTTTCCAAAGGTTGAAATTTCCGAATGAAGGATTGAAGTCCTCAAGGATGTCGTAAATCCATAATCGTAAATCGTAAATAAAAAATATCGAACACTAAACTTCGAATGTCGAATATTGAAGTTTTGAAAATCAAATCATGTTGACCAAACGAATTATCCCTTGCCTTGACATCAAAGATGGCCGTACGGTCAAGGGAGTAAACTTTGTCCAGCTTCGCGATGCCGGGGACCCGGTGGAGTTGGCGAAAATCTACTCGGACGAGGGAGCGGACGAACTCGTCTTTTTGGACATCACGGCCACAGTCGATAAAAGAAAAACGCTCGCCGAACTCGTAACCAAAGTGGCTAAGGCGATCAATATTCCTTTTACCGTAGGTGGAGGAATTTCCACGGTGGAGGACGTAAAAGTGCTTTTAGCAGCAGGTGCAGACAAGATTTCCATCAATTCCGCAGCGGTAAAAAATCCCGGAGTGATTGACGAAATGGCCAAGGAATTTGGCTCTCAGTGTGTGGTAGTGGCCATCGACACCCGAACTATGGATGGAATTGATTTTGTCCATACCCATGGGGGAAGAAAACCTACGTTGCTGAGAACCCAAGCTTGGGCACAGGAAGTAGCTGACCGGGGTGCAGGAGAGATTTTGCTTACGTCCATGGACCATGACGGAACCAAGGCAGGATTTGCAAATGAATTAACTGCAGAGATTTCTTCTGCTTTATCCATCCCCGTGATTGCATCGGGAGGGGCTGGAAGTATGCCGCATTTCAAGGATGTGTTTACCTTTGGAAAAGCGGATGCAGCTTTGGCGGCAAGTATTTTCCATTTCAAGGAAATCGGGATTCCGGAATTGAAGGAATATTTGATCGGAGAAGGGATAAGTATTAGGAAGTAACCTTTGAGGTTTTCAAAACCTCGAAGGTTTAATATTGAAAAACATGAACATCGACTTTACAAAAATGAACGGCCTGATTCCGGCCATTGTCCAAGATGCTTTGACAGGAAAAGTACTCATGCAGGGTTTTATGAACGAGGAGGCATTGGCCAAAACACAGGAAACCGGAATGGTGACTTTTTTCTCCAGAAGCAAAGATCGTTTGTGGACTAAAGGCGAGACATCAGGTAATTTTATGGAGTTGGTGTCGATGAAAGAAGATTGTGATGGGGATTCCATTTTAGTTAAAGCCAATCCAAGAGGCCCAGTTTGTCACACGGGAGCGGATACTTGTTGGGGAGAGGAAAATTCCTCCAAAACCGGCTTTATCGATCAGCTTCGGGCTATTATAAAAGACCGTAAAAACAATCCTTCCGATAAATCCTATACGGCATCCCTTTTTGCCAAAGGCATTAATAAAATCGCTCAAAAGGTCGGAGAGGAAGCAGTGGAGATCGTAATCGAGGCCAAAGATGATAATAAGGAGCTTTTCCTTGGAGAGGCAGCCGATTTGCTTTTTCACTACCTGGTGCTACTTGAAGCCAAAGGTTACGAACTCGATGAAGTGATGGAAGTGCTAATCCAGCGACATAAGAAGTAAGCAAAAAGCCCGGTCAATTTGGCCGGGCTTAGTTTTTTAGAAGGCTGGAAATTCTTGTTGAAGTCCCTTGAAGGCATCGATCATTTCCCACTTAGGTTTGTAATAAGTGTCCATCATTCTTCCGCTGACATTACCCGTCTGAATGTATTGCAAAGCGGCAGCTAGTCTCAAATCTCTCAGGTCTCCCCAAGGAAATTGAGGGCTGTCACCTACTCGGAAGTCTGCTGGGAATCCATCAAAGTATTCTGCTTTACCCTGTGCGTTTGCTGTGGCAAAAGTGATCGGCACGAGTTCTACATTGTTTGTTTGCAACACACGATTGTATCTGGCAAGCGGAAAAGAACCTACTGGCTTACCAAAGGTATTGTCACCTATAATCACCACTTGAGTGTAAGGAGTCAGGTTGTTGATGATTAACTCCGAAGCGGAAGCAGATCCGCGAGAGGTGATGAAGATTATACGACTAAGGTTAAGCGATCCTATTTTGGAGAAATTGACAGAGTTATTGTTATTGGACTTGAGGTCATTCAGCTTATTGGTATACATCAATTTACCGGAATTAGCGGATTGGATCAGGTAATTGCCGATTTGCTCGCAGACAGCCACTGAGCCTCCTCCATTGTACCTGAGGTCTATGATGAGTTCTTGAATACCTTGGCTTTGGAAAAACTCCATGGATGACTGTACCTCAGCGCTCCTCGTGGGACTAAGTCCAGCTGTAGCCCGGAAACTTTGATAAGCCCAGTAGCCCACTTTTTTTCCACCTGATTCAAGCACTCTTCTGTCCAACACAGAATTGGACTGGTATTCTGCTTTTATATTGGTGCGAGTAGTGATGGTACCATCAGGAAGTTTGAAAGTGAAGGTGTTGCTTATACCAGGATCTGGTCCACCGAGCTTGAAATCATATCCCCCAGAGGCCAGTTTGTAATCTGAAATTGGTTTACCATTGATTTGGGTTATTTCCCAACCTCGCTTCCAACCGTCTTTTCCGGCAGGAGCCTCATCAAAAACAAAGGAAACGAACAATCTTTCGTCTGAGGTAAATGCAAATCCAAAACCGTGGCCTGCATTTCTGCCTACAAATGAATTATTGAAAGCTTCCTGAGTGGTGAGGTAGGAAAATCGATCTAGTGGCTTGAAGATGATCCCGTCAAGCAATTCCTCGTTGGTAGAGAATTTGGCAAGATCGACTGTGGCTGGTATTCTGCTATTCCAGAAATACCACTCCCTCATGGTGTCTACGATCGCTTTTTTGACTTCAGATCCGTTTTGCGTAGGGGTAGGGTCTT
>CALRRX020000474.1:0-3384 GCA_943370675.1 Reyranella massiliensis 521
CGGAGTCTGCTTGAGTCTGAAGAATGCTGAGATTTTCTCCTGTTTTCTTGGTCTTGGTCTCAAAGTAGAAGGTGTTTACCTTATTGACCAAGGTCTCATTGAAGACTTTGGCAAAAGCTTCGTCCTTGGATGAAATACTCACTTTGATAATGCTGAGCTTACGGTCTGGCTTGGCTACTGCTAGCTGACGCTCCCGAATCAACTTGGAGATTTCCAACACGACCGAATCCTGCGTCACCGAAAATTCATCTCTTGGGATTGAAAAGTCTAAAGCAGAAATATCCACCTTTGAAGCCCACTTTTCATCCAATTTTTCAAAGGCTACAAACCGATTAATGAGTAATTCTTCTTCAGAAAATGGACTGAGCAGCGTCTCACTGATCATTCGGTCAGAGCGGTAAAGCTCCATGATATTGTCCCCTTGGAAAAGACCACTCGTGCTTCCGAGGGAGCCCAAGTTTACCCCAACCAAGGAGGCCAAACCGGACATTTGCCCCAAGCTGGAGCCATCTCCTTCTTCCAATACAAAGGAGGTCTCCGCATGGAAAACCGGCTTTTTCAAAACTGAAATAGCAGCTCCTCCACCCACTCCTATGATCCCCGCAATCAAGAGGGTTTTCCATTGACTGAGGAAAAATAATAGCCATGCCCGAAGACCTAAAATGACTTCAGAAAGGGTAAACTGATCTTTAGAAAAATGCGGATTATCTGCCATTAGGGATTGTTCCAATTGATTTGAGAAAGTACCAAAGCTAAAGTAGCCAAGCCGGTGGTCACGCCGACCACATCTCCGAGTCTAAGCGGGATTTTTGGTCCTTTGGTAGGCACGATGACTTCAGCTCCTGGCTCCACGATCGGAAACACACGGATTCCCAAAAATCCATGCGTTCGCTTTACAGCACCATTGGCATAGACTACATAGGTCTGTCTACGATTAGCACGACGCTCAAAGCCGCCGGCACTGTTGATGTATTGCTTCAGCCCTCTCCCTTGCTCGTACCTCAAGGTGGTCGGATAGACTACGTCTCCACGCATTCGGACAGTCTGAAGCAGTTTGGGGACGTTCAAAATATCACCTTCTTCCAAAAGCAAATCTTCTTCTGAACCTGGGTTAGCTAGGATTTTTTCAAGGTTAATGGCTACGGCTTCTGACTCTTTGATTTTCACATCAAAACCTGGGGTCTCAGTAGCGATCTGACCGAGGGATTCCAGTTTGACATTGGCTACAAGACTGTCTGAATTGTTGGCCTTTTCTTTTGGCAGGTCTTTGAAAAGCCGCTGTAGGAGTTCTTCCTGTGCCTCCGAATTGTTTGGATCTTCGATCAATCTCAACTTTAAGGCTTCAAGATTTCTTTGTCTTCTGATTTGCTCAGATTCGGTATTGAAAAATTCCGTTCTACGGATCAAGGTGGCACCTTTAGCATATGCAAACTGATTGAGCCCTCCAGCTCTTCTGACCAAATCAGAGATTCGCTCTACACTGGTCTGAATTGCAAAGTTGCCTGGGGAATTCACCTGACCTTCCACAGATACCAGTCGCTGCATGGTAAAATTGGATCGCTTTCTCACAATCACCTGGTCAAATGGCGCCAAAGAAAGAGAATTGGGATTGAAAGAAAGGTCTGGATTGACGGAAGTAGCGAGGATATCTGCCAAGGTACCAAGATCAGAATCTTCAAGCCTTCTGGCAATTTCAATATCTTTCGTATTAGCGGATTCCTGAAGACCTCCCGCCATGAGAATTAGCTCTTCGGAAGTCATACCTTCTGAATAAGGATAAGTACCGGGGCGCTTTACTTCTCCCAAAATCTGAACATAGCGCTCATTTTGGATTTCATAAATGCTGGAAATCCGCACCACATCCTCTCGCTTAAGGGTCAAATCTGGCTGAGTACCCGCCAATATTTCCTTTAGATTGACCTCGATCACTTCGGAACTCAGATCCTCTTTGGTTCTCAGGACACTTGCGCGCTGCGTGTATGCATCACCTTTTAGTCCTTCTGCATTTTTGATCAACTGGGTCAGGGTCATTCCTTCTGCCAAAGCAAAAGTACCTTGTCTAAATACCGCTCCCTTGATCTGTACACGGTTGGTGTAGCGATTCAGAATTTTCCCAACCGTAAGTTCATCTCCTCCCTTGAGGATAAATAGGCCAAACTGGTTTTGATAGACATCCGATACGGAGCGCTGATTGCCCGTGATTCGGGAGATAGAGATGCGATCTTTGAAGGCCATATCTGAGAATCCTCCGGCATAGCGAAGCAAGTCCTCTAGCGTATCGTCATTCTTAACCTCAAAAGTCAGCGGTCGCTTCACTTCCCCATTGACTTTGGCTCTCGCCAGAAATGGCTGCACCAACAGTACATCCTGATCCTGGAGCTGCACATCCAAGTTAGCTGTACCATTGATCAGCAGGTCGTAGACGTCGATCTCTGCGACTTGCTTGTTATTTCGCATGAGCTTGATAGCGCGCATGGTCCCATTTTCATTGGGTCCACCTGCGGCATAAAGTGCGTTGAAGGCGGTAGAAAAGGCACTAAGAGTAAACGTGCCAGGCAGTCTGACTTCCCCAAGAATGTGTACTTTGATCGTACGCACATTCCCCAAAGTCACTTGTAAAAACGTGTTGGGATTAGCTCCCTGCATGCCTGCATAAAATCTCGACAATCTGTTTTTGATGATTCCTGTAGCTTCTTCGAGGGATCTGCCAGAGACTGAGACAGGCCCGATATTGTCCAGAAGCACAAAACCTTCCGGATTGACTGTAGCTTCGTAGTATTTTTCGGATTGACCGTAGATGTCTACATAGATCAGATCTCCCGGGCCGAGGATGTAACTCTTTGGAGTGGCTTGATTGAGGCTAGGCTCAAAGCTGAGCTTCCGGTTTTTTTGGAAAAAAAGATTGCTTCCAAAAATCTGAGCATCCACGGGTTGAGATTCTGCCAGATCCTGTGTTTGGGTCAATCCACGGGTGATGTCATTGATGTCCATTTGACTCCTGGGGTCTCTATTGGAAACTCCCGAAGAGCGAGCATTGCCTCCTCCCAAATTGAGCCCTTCGATACGGTTTCTCAATTTTTCGACTTCACCTGAAGGCATCCCACGCATTTGTGCCATTTGGAGAAAATCCGAGGTACTCAAACCAGCTTCCTGTGCTCGCTTAATCAGTTCTTCGACCTGATCATCGCTGAGCTCGTCTACTTTGAGGGTGGTGATGTTGGTACTTTGCTGCGCAAAAGCTGAAGGTTGAATCAGCGCTATAATGCATAACAAGGCAAAAAAGTACCAGATTCTTTTGAATAAAATCATGAGAATTAGAAGGTTCCGGAGGATATAAGGGTAATCCAATGGTTAAAAATCCATCTATTTCTTAATTATACCAAA
>CALRRX020000475.1:0-3384 GCA_943370675.1 Reyranella massiliensis 521
CCTTTGTTCGCGTCGACGGACAGGTGAAATTTTTCAATAATTCGGCCGTCAAAGACCTTCCTCAGCGGGAGGTCGGGACTCCGGATTACAGCGACCTAGCTCTGCGGGAATACCTCTCGGTGATTGAGGTGGCTAATCCCATGCACAGACTTTGGAGCGATGGGCGCTGGAATAAGTTGACACTGGCGCACGGCTGCTACTGGGGCAAGTGTACCTTCTGCGATATTTCGCTCGACTACATCGGGCGCTACGAACCCATTAATGCGTCCATTCTCTGCGACCGTATCGAGGAGATCATGGCGCAAACAGGCACAAATGGCTTTCACTTTGTAGATGAAGCTGCGCCGCCTGCGCTGATGCGTGACTTGGCTATTGAGATCTTGCGAAGGGGATTGGTGGTCGTGTGGTGGACAAACATTCGTTTCGAAAGCAGCTTTACGGCAGACCTCTGCCGCCTCCTTCGGGCATCAGGATGCATCGCGGTGTCGGGTGGCTTGGAAGTGGCTTCGGATCGGTTGTTGGCGCTGATCAAAAAAGGCGTGACTGTGGCCCAGGTTGCCCAAGTGACTAACCACTTTACCGCTGCGGGCATCATGGTTCATGCGTACCTGATGTATGGCTATCCGACTCAGACGGCACAGGAGACGGTTGACTCGATGGAAATGGTGAGGCAACTGTTTGAGATAGGGGTCTTGCAGTCTGGGTTTTGGCATCGATTTGCGATGACGGCCCACAGTCCTGTGGGGCTCGATCCGAAAGCCTTTAAGGTGAATCGGACCGACTTGGAGTTGGGACCATTTGCCAACAACGAAGTGGATTTTGAAGATCCGATCGGGGTGGATCATGGACTTTTTTCCGAAGGGCTTCGCAAGTCCCTCTTCAATTACATGCATGGAGTTGGCTTTGATATCCCGCTGAAAAACTGGTTTGACTTCAAAGTTCCGCCGACCTCGATTCCCAAAAAATACATTCAGCAGCAAATCGAAAATGCGCCTCCGCAAGCCTACAAGGATCAAAACCGCATCCTTTGGATCGGTGCGCCGCCGGAACTGATGGAGGCTGAGGAAGGGTTTTGTGAGCTGGTTTTCTCTGGGAAAAAGGAAGACTTTGCGATCGAACTTCCGATCGAACTCGGAGAATGGGTCGCTTGGCTATTGGCTACTGTAAGCTACACCGAAGCGCTAAACACCCTTAAACCCATCCGCGAAAATTACGAAGCTGAGTTGGGAGATTTTGAGGAGTTGGTCGAATCAGAGGTATGGGAGATACTCCGCGAACACGGATTACTCGTGTTTTGAGGAAATTAAGAAGGACGAAAGACGACGTAGGAAAACTGAAATCCGAAATCCAAACCCGAAATTCAAATAGTGATTCCCCTCCTTCTAGGTAATGCATCGGATATTTCCTTAATTTTCTATCTCAATACCCCAGCCCATGGAAGAACCTATTTTTGAAAGTAAGAAAGAGAAAGACAAAACCGAGCGGGAAAGGCAGACCTTTTACCGGGTCGCTTTTCAAAATTACAGTAACCTCTTGCAGATCGCAGACAACAAAGCCAACATCATCATCAGCATCAATGCCTTGGTGATTTCATCGCTGATTGCCTTGGTGAGCTATGGGTCGATTTCCAACCAGGTGCAGATGAATCAACCGGTGGTGTTTGTGCCGATTTTGATTTTTCTGGGATTGATTCTGACCTCGACGTACATGGCAGTACAGGTGGCTAAGCCAAAGATTATGGGTAAATCCAAGGATAAAACAGAAAAGACCCAGTTTAGTATGCTCTTCTTTGGGGCAACTGATTTTTTTACCTATGAAGAATATCTCATAGAAACTCATCGAGTCTTGCATTCGAGGCAAGAAATCCAAGATCAAATGACGCTTTCGCTTTACTATCAAGGAAAAGTATTGAGCCGAAAATACAAAGTGCTTCGCCAAGCCTACACCGTCTTTACTTTGGCTTTAGGATTTGGCGTGTTGTTCCTGCTGGCAAACTTGATTTTAGCTTAAAAAAAGACCTGGAAGATTTTCAAAACCTTCCAGGTCTAATTCTTTCTCCCAAGATTTATTGTGCCTCTTTCAAAATCACTTCTCCACTAGCGGGCGATACGTTGTACACCACATAATTTCCTTTTTCATCCGATTGGATTGCTGGACTGAGTGTCAAATTTCCTTGGGTGACTGAGGTGCTTTTCCAGTCTTTTGGAACATATGTTTTTAAGGTTAGAGGCACGGTATATACTTCGGGATCCAACTCGTTGCTCAGAGTAAGGGTGATTCCATCACTTTTCACAGCTGCTTGAATCTGAGTGGCTTTGCGCTCTCTCAGGTATTTGGTTACATCTCGGAAGGTCGCGACCCAAAGCGTTTTTTCATGCGTTTTCATATAAGAAAAATACTCCACCAGTTCTGCCCTGGTTTTGGGTTCCCAACCTAGATTTTCCACTCCGTGAAAGACCAAAACCAGCCAGTTGTTGTCATGGCTCATGACGGTGTCTACCCAAGCTTTCATTTGAGTGATATCGATTCGGGTGAGTGGTCCGCGTTGCCACTGAACATATTCTTTATCGGATTGGCCGGGCGTCATCTTGCTTCCTCTGTTGATTTCCTCCAGCCAAGTTTCGGGCATTCGATTTCGTAGGGAAGGGTAGACTTGGTGGGCGATTTCCATCACGCGTTCATTCTCAGTGCCATATGGTCCTTCGGCACTGAAGATGGATTCCGGGCCGATAAACTTGAGTAAATCCGCCTTGCTTTGCTCCAATTCATACCGCATGTTGACCTCGTCTAGCACTGCCAGTCTCGGGTGGGTGACCGTGTGGGACGCGATCTCATGACCTTGAGCGGCGTAGGATTTGTATTGCTCCCAAGTCGTGGTGTCTTCGACATTGTTGTGAAAAACCACGTCTTTGGTGGTTTTCATTTTGCCTGCCCGGATTTTAGCATAGCCTTCGTCAGTTAGCGCGTAGGCTTCTTTTATTTTTCCTTGTTCAAAAAGGCTTCCAATTCGGGCATGGTAATCTTCGGCTTCGGTACTTCCTGTAAATGCGATTAAGGAAGCCCGCTCAAACAGGTTGGTCGAATCGGTGGGGATATTTGCCGTTTCGGCGATGATCTCTTTTGGATCTCTGCCAATGAATTTGCCTTTGCCTGAGCCTTCGACCTTTCCTGTGATGATGTAGAAGGTGGCCGGAAGCCCAAGGCTGTCCATGATAGGCTTGGCAATGGTAAACTGATTGACAATCCCGTCGTCGTAAGTGACAGATATGGCTCCGGATTTATTGTCTAGCCATTTGGTAATTTCCGTTTGGCCGATCAAAGGATCATTTTCTGTACAGGAAAAAAGGAGTGCTAATCCAAGTAGAAGGAAGGTGGGTTTGGTTT
>CALRRX020000476.1:0-3384 GCA_943370675.1 Reyranella massiliensis 521
GAAAGCTTGTCACAACTTCAGCAGTTTCCCACTTTGCATCATATGTGGTCCCAACTCATCCGCCAAGTCCGTCATTACCTTAAGCTGGAGCGGTCGCTTAGTGAAAACTCCATCGAAGCTTACACGCTGGATGTGCTGAAGCTGGCCGACTTTTCGGAGCGGGAGTTTCCCCAAAAAAATCCGCTCGAACTTGAATTGGAGCATTTGCGCCGCTTTGTCAATACATTGGCAGCTTTGGAAATATCGGCATATACTCAGGCTCGGATTATCTCAGGGATCAAGGCCTTTTACCGATTCCTGATGTACGAGGACCGCATCAAGGAAGATCCCGCGCAACTCTTGGAAGCACCCAAACTCGGCCGCAAACTCCCCGATACGCTGAGCTATCCCGAGATCGAGCAGCTGCTGGAAGCCATTCCCCTCGGCGAACCCGAAGGTCACCGCAATCGCGCCATGCTGGAAATTCTCTACAGTTCAGGTTTACGCGTGAGTGAGCTCGTCGAACTCAAGAAAAGTCAGGTTTTTGCCGATATCGGATTTTTGAGAGTAGTTGGAAAAGGCAATAAGGAGCGACTGGTGCCGATCGGAAAAGACGCCCTCCGCTACCTGAAAATCTACCAAGAGCAAGTTCGTGTGCACCAGACTCCGACCAAAGGCAACGAGGAATATGTCTTTCTCAACCGCCGGGGACAAAAACTCACTCGAGTGATGATTTTCCTGATCATCAAAAAGACCGCCGAGCAAGCTGGAATTAAGAAAAACATCAGTCCACATACTTTCCGACATTCTTTCGCCACGCACTTGATCGAAGGCGGTGCGGACTTGCGCGCTGTACAGGAAATGCTTGGGCACGAAAGCATCACGACCACTGAGATTTATACCCACCTAGATAGGGATTACTTACGGCAAGTGTTGACGGAATTTCATCCGAGGAAGTGAGCAGATCTTGTAATTAATTTAAAAGCTTATAGTCTAAGATACCATTCGGATCCGGGCAATTCTCTTTGAAATACTCCAAATCCTTCTCTGCTGCTACTTCCGGATAATCACTCTTATTTATTTTAAGTATATCCCATGTTACAAATGAATGAGCGTTTTTACTTTTCGCAGATTTATTCAAGAATGGAAAGAACTAAACCAATAAGTCTGCTAATCCATGTTACAGGTTGAGCAGCTATTCCGCTTAGTGGTTGCATGGACACAGGTATCACTCTTTGCCAAAAACCACTTAGATACAGCAGGGATTTCCTGCTTTTTTGAAAAGCTGGAAGAGCGATAGATTGCTAAGAATATAGTCTTTTGCCACTTCATTAAGTGAGGCTTTCTTGAGTGCTTGGGAGGCGAGTTTTAAAAGTTCGTGATCCATTGGCTTATATGGTCAAAGTTGAATGTATTCTTGGTTTTGGAATTAGGCCATGAAAATAGTCAACCTCTGTTTTTATTCGGGGTTGCTTAAGGTGTCATCGTTGGAATTTTTCGAAGAAAATCCAAAGACTGTCCTTCCTCCATATTTCCAAGAATCTTCATTTTCCTTTTGAATCAGGTCTTGGATACTCGACTTGGGAGTGAAATCAGACTCTGCGGCTTGAGCGAGTTGGCTTAACTTGCGAATAGCTTGTTGCTGATCGCCACTTGAGATTTTCGCTTTTTCTACCGCACTTTTCAAGGTGGAAATGGTCTCGTCGTACACGTTGGTAGGGACAGGGAAAGGGGTTCCACCTTTGCTACCATGAGCGAAAGCAAATCGAGCAGGATCAGAAAAGCGCGAGGGAGTTCCATGAATCAGCTCACTGACTAAGGCCAGCGATTGTAGCGTTCTCGGACCAAGGCCTTTGAGCAGAAGTAGCTCTTCAAAGTTTTGGGTTTGCGATTCCTGAGCGAGCCAGAGGATCGAACCAAGTCGCTTGAGGTCCACGTCCTGATCCTTGACCTCATAGTAATTGGGTAGCTTCATGTGTGGGATCTCCCTGAGAATTTTGGCAGGATCTTCCTGAGTGATCTGAAGCATGGCTAGTTGTGATGGCTTTGCCTGCCTATCGACCAAGTTCAAAATATCCCCTTGATGGTCTCCACAAATGGCGGTATGAGGCTCCTCGACAAAAGATTCCAAACGGCTTGAATTCCAGTGGTAACGACGAGCTCGTCCATTTTCCGGTTTCATGCCTTGCTGGATGACAGACCAATCTGCCTCATCACTGACCATAAAGTAATGCATGTAAACCTGAAATCCATCCTGAATCGCCGTGCTGTCCACTTTGGCAGAAAGCCGGCTAGACCGAGAAAGGTCATTCCCATCGAGTCCGGTCAGGTCACCCACTCGAAAGAGTTCGGTGGGAGTTTGTAGGGAATCTTTGCCTTTTCCTCCGCAGATATAGATTCCCAATTCCTTGGAATGAGGATTCAGGGATTTTTTCAAGGCACTCATTACAGCTGTGGTGACACCAGATGAATTCCAATCCATCCCGATCACTGCCCCAAAACTCTGAAACCAAAAAGGGTTGGAAATCCTTTGTAGAAACTCCTTTTTGCCATATTCCATCAAGATGGTTTCCACGATGGGAAGGCTCAATCGGGTCATCCGATCAAACAACCAAGTGGGAATGCTTCCTCCCATGAGTTTCAGGTCAGCCGTTCCGGATCGTTTCATGAGAGATGGGATTAGTGTTGGAGAGGTTCTCTGAGAAAATGGGCAAATGGCAAGGTAAGTTGGTACAAGTCCATGATTTTTTCCAGGAAGTTGGGCTGAGTTAATTCCGTTGCAGGAAGTTTAGCAACCGCGAGGAAAGTGGTGTGAAAAAGAATGGGTTGGTCGACTGCTGCATCTTTAAATTCCTCGGAAAGCCGTTTTACCTTTTCGCCCTGGATATCTCCAAAAGCCTCTTTGAACTTGGGTTCCTGAATGATGGCATTGAATTGACCCGAATGATTAGCCAAGTGATGGCGTACCTCAAGGAGTTCTTGCTTTTCCAGCATTTTCAAGCCACTTGCGACAGTCACTTCCTCTGCCCCAAGGCTTAAGTAAATACCGGGACAGGGATTGCTCTTTTTGCCATTTTTTGAAATTACAGCAGACATTTCGGTTTTGTAGGGAGACTTGTCTGCGCTGAATCGAATGTCTTTGTTGATCCGGAAGATTGCCTCTGAGGGAGAAATGGTGATTTCAGGAGTCATGGTATTCATTTCGAGAATAAGCTTTGCGATAAAGGATTCGAAAGGCTTCTTGACTTCCTTTTCATAGTCTTTTTTGTGAGCATTAAACCAATCCGTGTTGTTGTTTTGGCTTAGTTCCTTGAAGAAAGAAATGTATTGTGGGGTGAACATGGTCATTGAATTTGGGAAAAATGGGTCTTCTTTCTATCGGTGTGAGGATCCGCAGAAAGAAAG
>CALRRX020000477.1:0-3369 GCA_943370675.1 Reyranella massiliensis 521
GATTTACAAAACTTACCGAAGAGGGAAAGAAAAATATCTTGGGCGTTTCCGGTCAGCTTTGGACAGAGACGGTAAAGGGCCCCGAAATGCTTGAATATTATCTTTTGCCAAAGATGCTTGGCTATGTAGAAAGGGCATGGGGAGGAGATCCTGCCTGGTCTAGCCTGACCAATGTCAAGGACATGAAAAGCAAAAGGGCAGAAGAATGGAACCAATTTTCGAACGTGGTCAGTCAAGTAGAACTTCCCCGCTTGGAGGTGATTTATGGTGGGTTCAATTTCAGACTTCCTAGACCTGGTGTTAAAATCAAGGATGTCAGGGTATTGGTCAACTCAGAGCTTCCTGGCTTATTGATTCGATACACGGATAACGGCACCGAACCTGATCCAAACTCACCAATCTATCGAGAACCAATTCCTTATTTCGAGGGATTTTCTCCCAAGTTCAAACTTTTCTTGCCCTCAGGGAAATCAGGAAGGGAGTCAGGATTAAATTAAAGTCCACGGACCAAGGGTTTGTACTTGGCGAGAAGTGCTTCATTATTGGCTTCACCAGCATCCGAGTTGGAGCTGATAAACACTTCTGGGGTGATGCCATCATTCAGTAGTATTCCCACTGATTGCACCATGATTGCCTGAATCAAAGCGGTGCCTATTACCGTGGAAGTTGCGCCTACTCGGCCTTCTAAGCCCTCAAAGGGAATGGCCGCATCACCAATTTCCCCAAAGTTGTCAAAAAAAAGGTCGCCAAGCTGGAAAAGCTTTAGGCCGGAGGAATGTCTGGAATCCACCGATTTGCTGTGTGCGTGGTTGGTAAAGACAATGACTTTTGCTCCTTTCTTTTTTGCCAACTGCGCCAACTCAATAGGTACTGCGTTTCTTCCCGAGTTTGATGAAATCAATAACACATCTTCTTTGGAGATGGGAAACTTCTTCAAAAGTTTGGCCGCATATCCTTCTGTGCGTTCAATGGCTGTACTACCCGAGGCATCCACATGAAGCATGAGGTCAGGATCCAAGATGGGTCGAACTCTGGCAAATCCTCCTGCTCTGTAAAATATCTCTTCCGCAAACATATGAGAATGACCTGTGCCTGCTGTGTAGAGCCAACCTTGATTTTTAAGGCATTCCGCTATCCATTTGGCCGCAACCTGAATTTCCTTTTCCTGTCGAAATGCCTTTTGCAGTTTTTCCATTACTGCATCGGCATATAGCTTGTAGGGTTCTTTGCTCATCGATCGGGTAATTGAAAATCACAAACAGCTTCAGCGTAACTAAAGGGATTATTGACTTTTTCTATTTAATCCAACACAATTTCATCCACAAAAACCCAGCCTTTAGAACCTGCACCTTGATGCCAGGATGGTAGTTTGGCAACAGGTTTTAGCTTGATTTTTACTTGGTCAAATGATGTGGACGGCAGGTCATAAGCAAGCAATCCAAATCGGATTTCTTCTGTCTTGGTAGATTGCGTGACGGAAGGAATGGTCAATTTGGACCAATTTCCTGCAGTTCCTGTCCAAATTTCTACGGATTCGGGAGGGAAAATATAAGCACCTTCATGCAAAAGAAGACTCAATTCCACGGTTTTTGGCTTTTGATCTTTTTCCAGGAAAATTTCAATTTCCAAAGGTCCATCTGTGTAGCCCAGCCACTCGCCAGAGGTATGGTTTGCTTTTCCTTTTACCCCGTCGAAAAGGGTAGTGGCTCCTTTTGACTTATAACTTTTATGAGGCTCTTCAGCCAGTTTGTATGACTTAGGCTTTAATCCTTCTTTGAAAAGCACCGTCTTGGACTCCTCACTGCCGATCCAGCCCTTAGCAAATGCTTTTGTTCTGATTTGAGTGGTCTTTGTCAATACGATTGGTTTGGAATAAACAGTACCGGTGATGCTATCAGGCTCGGAACCATCCAGTGTATATCTGATTTCCGCAGAGCTAATCGGATGGGTGATTTTTACTTCGGTAGACCCTTTAAACATCACCTTTTCAAAATCAATTTTTGGAGAATTGAGTGGATAAATAATGCCCTCATCTTTAAATCCAAAATCGATTTTAACATCTTTCAAGGCCTCAGTGAGTTCTGTTTTTCCTTTGTCTGTCAATCCAGATTGCCAGATAAATAGTCGCTTCAGTTGGGTGAGTTTTTTCAAGGTTGCGACGCCTTCATCACCAAAAGGATTTCCCGAGATTGCCAAGCTTTTCAAATTTGGTGCATTAATCAAACCTTCAAGTTGTTCACTTTTGATTCCTGTGAAGTTTAATTGAACGTCTTCAAGATTCTGAAAACCAGAAAGAAAAGAAAGATCTGTATTCTCAAGCGGCATGCGGTTGAGGTTGATTTTTACCACTTGTTCTTTGACTGCATTCAGGTCTGAAAGCGAGGCAGGATCAAAGGTCGAAGCCCCAAAGTAGGCTACTTCCAAGGCGGGAGACCCGGGGTAGAGTGGCTTCACTTTTCTAAAAAAGTTGTTCAACTCTTGGATGTCTTGGTCATTTGCAGCTGAGAAGGAATAAGACTTTTCTGCTGAAAATTTATTCGAGGCCAGTTGAAACAAGGGCTCCTCTTGTGGAAGTTCAAGAACCTTCTGCTCGAATGAAGCTCCTGAGGAAACCCAAAGTCGGAGGATTTCGATTTCTTCTTCGGTGAGTTGAAGCTTGTTTTTTGGAGGCATGTGTTCCTCGTTTTCCAAAGGAAGATGAATTCGTTGGATCAGGAGGGATTCATCCAGATTTCCAGCTAGAATAAAAGGTCCTGATTTTCCTCCTTTTTGGATTCCCTCCAAGTGGTCCATTCTCAGCTCGCCTTTGATTTTTCCTTCCTTATGGCAGGAAATACATTTGGATTCAAAAATGGGTTGAACCAGATCTCTGAAAACCTCAGCTTCCTCCAAGGCGATGATTTTCTCCTCTTTTGGCATGAGCGGAGCAAACAGAAAATCCTCTCCATGGGTCAAATTAGCACCAAAATGTCCAGTCAAAAGGATTAGCACAGAAAGCCCTGAACCGGCTATACGGAAGACATTTTCTACTTTTTCAAGGAAAAAATAAATCCCTACGGTGAGGCCAAACGAAATTACTCCAAGCCATTTGTGCCAAGCCAAGGCATCTCCTTCGTAATCTTCTGTGGCTAAAAGCAAGCCAGCCACTACGGTGATTCCTGTGAAATTTGCCCCAAAGAGTAGGAGGTTTTTTCCGAATTTCCTCCAGCTTTCCTCCTTCATCCAAAGCAATGCAACAGCGAGCAATAGCAGTACGATGGGGAAATGAAGAAGAAGCGGGTGTAATCTCCCGGCAACCTGAAGCCAAACGGGAAGAACAAGATTTTCACCCCCAATCACCAAAATCAGGGTAAGACCACACCAAAAGAA
>CALRRX020000478.1:0-3365 GCA_943370675.1 Reyranella massiliensis 521
AATAATAACGTGAAGAGCCAGGTCGCAAGATGGGGGTATGGTTTGTATGGGTTATTAGAAGATGCGATTTTCTATATTGATCAAGAAGATTATGGGATTCACATAATGGAACTCCATCAGAAATTTCCTGCCAAGCGAGAAATTAATGAAAAAGTTGGTCAATTCTATTCAAAAAAAGAGTGTGAAGCAATCGTGAAATTCAGAAGAGATCCAGCAGGAAAATACTTTTTTACTTATGGTAACTACCAGATGACCTATACCGATTTTGGGTATCATACCGAAAATAATCCTCACCCCCGAGAGATTAAAGAATACGCCGAATTATATGCATTGAATTATAGTATGGAAGTATTAGACACCGACCAGTTGTCTGAAAAGTACCAAGCTCCAGTTGCAGGTGTTTATCCTGATAGGTTCATTTATTATCACCCTGATCGGTATAATGGATTGATTTTTATTGCTGGAAAAGCCAGATACCAGTCTGGCTTTTGGAGGGATTTTGACTATCCTGCCTTTCCTGGTGAAAGGCAGCTGGAAGAATCACTTTCTCAAGAAAAAAAATTGGAAGAGCAATTTGCCGAGTTTAGAAATAATCAATTTTACTTGCTTCCCATTCTGAGAAAAAGACATGGACTAAATGAAAATTTCTGGAATCGTACAGGACTTCAACAACACCCTGCAAAATTTTGAAAAGCTAAAATTTTAAAAACTTGTATCGATTAAATGAATTTGGCCTATAAACAGAAAGCCCCGAAGCGATTCGGGGCTTTTTTGTGAATAAACCTTTGAGGTTTTTTAAACCTCGAAGGTTTATTGATTTGACTTTATCGAGCTACAATCAACCAACCTCTCGGATCCACGACCGGAGGGGTTTTGCTTTTGACTTCGACTCCTTTTTTACCGACAGGCAATCTGTGTACCCCTTCCGAAGTTTCAATTTCCACGGGCAGTTCAAAATCAATTCCCTGAAGAGAGATCAAATAGGCTTCTTTTCCTTTTTTACTCACTTTTAAAGTGGGGACAGACGTGGTGTAGAGGTACAGGTCAAAGAATCCCTGTAGATCTTTGCCGGCGTAGCTTTGGATAAATTCGGTAAAGTCTTTGGTCGTTACTTGATTGAGGTAAGTGAAGCGCTCGTCCATCACGAATGCCTTGATTGCGGAGAAAAACAGTTCATCCCCCAGCACGCCCCGTAAGGCATGAATCACCAATGCTCCTTTGGTATAAATCTCCGGGTGATAGGCTTCCTCCTCAGTAGAATTGGGCGGGCTGACGACCGGCTTGGCATGTGGGATATTTCTTGACTCGGATTTTACCTTAGCAAAATAGGCCTCCGGACCGCCATGCTCCCAATAAAACAGCCAATCCCCATAGGCAGTCAAGCCCTCATGAATCCACATATCGGCCCAGTCACTTACGGACACCTTATTGCCAAACCACTCGTGCCCCAGCTCATGGTGCAGCAGCCAGTCGTAATTTACCCTTCCCATGGGGATGGATTGAAAATTATTCCCGTAGGCATTGATCGTCTGATGCTCCATGCCCAGGTAGGGCGTTTCTACTACTGCGATTTTGTCTTTTGAAAAAGGAAAGGGACCAAAATACTTTTCTAGCGTTTGGGTACTGACCTTGAGATTTTCCAGAAGCCCTTTGGCTTTTGCCCGATTTTCCTGCAAGACCCAAACCTGCATGGGAATCACCTCACCTGAGACGGACGTGAAATCCAACTTTTCCTCATGGAAAACCCCAAGCGTAAAGTTGATATTGTAATTGCTGATCGGGTAGTCTGTCTGCCAGTGGTAGGTCATTTTTTGTCCCGACTCTTGTGTATCGATCAGGCGACCGTTGGAAGCAACAAAATAGGGTTTGGGTGCGGTGAAAATCAGATCCACACCTTCACTTGGTTCGCTCGAAGGATGATCCAGGGCAGGCATTAAGACTTTTGCTCCTTCACCTTGACAAGACAAACCCATCCAGTGATTTTCCAGCAGGTCTTTTTCCCAAGTAAATCCTCCTGTCCAAGGTGGATTTTGGGCAATTGGGGTTTTCCCTCCATAAAAAATCTGCACCTGATCGCAGGTACAATCCACCGGGATGATATCCAACAGGTCATTTTGATGCCTGAATTTGACTTCTTTTCCATCCATCAGAACCTTGCTCACCTCATATTCATCGATGAGTTGGAATCGGAGAGTATCCAATTTTTCGGCTGCCGAAAAAGTGATCGTGTTCGAGCCTTGGATGCCTTGGCTCTCGGGCAAAATCTCCAGTTCCAAGCGATAGTGCAAGACCTTCATTTTGGCTTGCAAGGGGTCGATCGGGCCTCCCCAGTCCCAGTTTTGGGCGAAAGCTCCTGTCCATAGGCATGTGAAAAGGAAGAGAAAAGCGAGCTTTTTCATGATAGTTAATTCATTGGGTAAATGCTAGGAAGGGCTGGGCAGCCCTTCGGTTTTTTATTTTGGGAAGATAAAAAAAGCCGTCCGGAATGGATTCGGGACGGCTTCAAATTAGTCTTCGGCGTAGTTGAAGGAATCAACTTGTTCTTTGACCCAGTCGGAGTATTTCCCGTTTCGGTAGTCTACCCATTCCTCTTTGTATTTGGATTCTTCGATCAAGAACTTAAATCCAGTGGCAGCTTTTGGCTTACTTAATGCATTCACCAAGTCCTCGGCAAGGTTTTTTTCCTTTACTTTTCGGTCAATAAAGTCCTGCATCATTTGATGCTCTTGAGCGGGTTCCATCTTGGTGAATTCCGCAAAATTCTCAGGTTGATCCTCGATTTCGTCCAGGATGTCCTCCTCCTCTTCGGTCAGATCATAGTTGAAGTAATCCTCATCATCTGGCATGTGATGGATTTTCTTCTTGTCGATTTGGTAAAAGCAGACATTACCCTTCAGTAATTGGGCTGCGATGAAGTCTACTTCTTTTTCAGTAAGCGAAAGCATGGATGGGTTTCAAGATTTTTGGAAAAATAATGAAAGTTGAAATTTCAACAAATTGTTTGAAACATAGCAAGGTGAGGGCCAAAAAATAGCCTAAAATTCACGATTCATAATTTTTTGGAGTAAATCAGCATCCAGTTCATGACCTCCCGCGAAGTTTACCACGTTCGGTTGCTTGCCCAGAGCTTGGATAAGCTCGAGCTGCTGTTTTTTATGCTCCTCTTGGATCAATTCGTCTTGATCCCCGAAGGCCAAAATCAACTCCGTTTGCTCAAATTTTTCCCTCCCCAAATCCAATGAAAGGTCCTGTGCAAAGCCGCCTGCCCAGAGCACCAAAGTGTCTATTTTTCCAGACCATTGACTTGCCCACCGGGTGGAGGTAGCTGCGCCTTGCGAAAATCCCAAGACATGAATCCTCGGCAC
>CALRRX020000479.1:0-3363 GCA_943370675.1 Reyranella massiliensis 521
CTATGATTTCTACCATCGATACCCTAAATATCGCAGCCCTGCTTGTCGTTGGAGTTGCTCTGATTTTAGGTTTCAAAACGCAGGCGGCAAGTCTGATCGGTGTTTGTCTTTTGCTCCTGTACTACTTTGCGCATCCGCCCTTTCCGGGCTATCCTTTGGGACCTGCCGAGGGCAGTTACTGGATTATAAACAAAAACCTGATCGAAGCGGCAGCCTTGTTGGTGATTTTTCTGTTTCCGACTTCTGTTTCCTTTGGTCTAGAGCGATTTTTTGTAAAAAGGCAACTTTCATCATCCACCCACTAATCCCACTTCATCATGGCCACTGACAAAAAACTATTTGCGGCTTTTTCCAGAAGAGATCTGCTCAAAAGCTTAGCTGGAGTTCCGATTTTGGGTGCAGTATGGGCTGCAGGAATCGATACCACCAAAAAATCCAAGCAGGAAAAAGACTTTTGGCTGGAGAAACTGAACATCAAAGCTAGTGCTCCGCCTGCCTCCGGTCCCATGAGTGGTGATCCACTTCGTATCGGGCTGATCGGATTTGGGATTCGTGGGGAGCAACTGATGCGGGCTTTGGGTTTTGCTACCCAAGAGTGGATGGAATCCATGGCTAAGTCAGCCCAAGAAGATCCCAACGACAAGCGATTGGAGGACTTTTTGGCACAAGAAAACCTGAATGTCAAGCTGACCGCCATCTGCGATATCTTTGATGTGAGGGCAGAAAAAGCGCTTCGATCCTTCAATACAGACGCTAATCCATGCAAGCGTTATGAAAATTACATGGATTTGATCACTAGTGGAGAGGTGGATGCCATCATCATTGCGACTCCTGACCACTGGCATGCGCCGATGGCACAGGCAGCGATCGAAGCAGGTGTGCATGCCTATGTAGAAAAACCCATGACCCATACCATCTCCGAGACGTATCTACTTCGAGAGGCTGTTCGCAAAAATCCAGGAGCCATCTTGGCCGTAGGCCATCAGCACAGGCAGACCCTCAGCTTCCTGACCGCTCAGGATGCTATTGCCAAAAACACCCTAGGTCACGTCTCCCTTGTGGTGACCAATACCAACCGAAACGATGACAACGGCGCCGGGCAATACGAGATTCATCCCGAGGCTTCTCCTGAGACCATCGATTGGAATGCCTTCTTGGGAAATGCACCTGAGGTTCCTTTCAATACCGAGCATTTCTTCCGTTGGAGAAAATGGTGGGCTTACGGTTCCGGTCTTTCTGGGGACCTCTTGACCCACGATTACGATCGGATCAACTGTGTGCTGAAAATGGGCATTCCGAAGTATATCACCGCTTCCGGAGGGATTTACACCCATCGGGACGGACGAAATGTCCCCGATGTGATGCAGGTTAATATGGACTTTCCGGACTTCAGTACCGGTTCTAGCCAAGAGGAAGGCAAGGAAAAAGGCATGTCTCTGGTTTACTCCGCTACTTTGGGTAATCAGTTTGACCGAGGCACTGTCCTAATGGGGCATGATGCGAGCATGGAGTTGGGGAATATCCTGACCATTTACGCCGATCCGCGCTCTACCAAATACAAGGATTTGATCAAAGAAGGTCGAATCGATCCTCAGGTTCCGATCTATCAATATGACCCAACTGCCGAAGGGGTGGACGCGGTGACTTCTGCCACTGCCAAGTACTTCGCAAATAAGGGTTTGCTATGGACCTACCGGGATGGCAAGCGAGTGGACTCTACCTTCCTGCATATCCGCGAATGGCTGAGCTGCATCCGTAACGGCGGAAATCCAAGCTGCGGGATCAATGAGGGTTTTGATGAAGCCATCACCGCTCACATGGCTGGCTTGTCTTATAAAACCGGTCGAAAAATTGAGTGGGATCCTGTGAGCGAGCGAATCATTTCGCTTCCTGGAGAAGATCTGGACGCAATACTTTTGGATAACTCTGTAGCTTGAGAATCCTGAGTTTTTGATCCTGAGGTGGGGTGTGTTCTTGGATTTGATCATTCTGGAAAACGCCTCTCCTCAGGATTTTTTATTTCCCCAAGAGCACGCTGACCCCTGAGCTAATCTCTAATCCGTGAATTCGGTCCCTGATGGCACCCTGCCTAGAGATCGGCTGCCAGTAATGACTCCTGAGGAAAACTCCCACACGCTTGGAGAATAGGTAATTGGTCCCAAAGCCAATACGCAGATGGTTGATACCAAATTGGCGGTTTTGAATGTTGCCAAACCGATATTCTTCTACCGAGTTGTTTTCAAATTCGTAACTGAAATCTTGTCGATTGAGGTAATTGGCCATTAGCCCAAAGCTGCTTTCGAAACTGAATCCGCTGTAATACAAACTTCTCCAACGAAGTTCAATCGGGAAGAACCATTGTGTGCTTTTCACATAAATCTCATCCAAGGAGGTAATCGGCGATGGTAAATTCGGTAGTTGGGAGAGGATGGTTGGACTGAGCGTCAGAATTTCTTCGTCGTCCATTTCCCCTTTTAGTTGGCTTCGAATTGCTCCGGTGTAGATCCCCCAGCCACTTTCCCATTCCAGTCCGATTTGAAATCCCGGTTGGATAGGATTGTAATACTCCACCAATCGACTGATCGGGAAAAGGAGAGAAGTTACTCCCTCAATTTGAACCATTGGTTTGGATTTGGCAGGAATGGGAGGATTACTCAGATTGCTTGTATCACCTACTACCAGTTCTTTTTCAAGTCGAAATTCAATTTTCTCTTTTGGTCCTACAGACGGCGCTGCCATACTCCTCCTTGCCTGTGAACCTTCTTGAGCTTGGGTTTGAACCGAATCTAAAGCTGTTTTTCGTACTTGGGAGAGTTGCCTTGTCGGATGGGAGGGTGTCTTTTCGACTATTGCTGAACTGTTGGAAGGGGGATTCAGCTGTCCTTCTTTTTCGCTTTTAGCATTCCCAATCGAAGAGTCATTAGTTTCCTTTTGGTCAATTTTCGCCCCTGGTAGTTTGGAGGATAGGTCAGTTTCGGAGGCTTCACTTTTTGCATTCAGATTAGTTGAAACTGATGCCAATTGATTCTGGATTTCCTGGCTGACTACTATTCGCTTCACCACATAGACCGTGTCTACTACATAGACAGTGTCACGGATAAAGAGCGTATCTGAGGCAGATAGCGTGGATAGATTTTCTGATTTCTCGGGTATTAGACCTACTTTTTCCTGTCGGTGCCACCATAGTGAGATCAAAAACAGTGTGCATGCAAAGAGGTAAGGCATGCTCCAATGCTTCCAAATCGGAGGAGTGGGAGTAGCTAGATTTGGGGCAAAACTTTCCCAAGCCTGATCCAAATCAGGCATAGGTACCTCTTCCAGTTTTGCCTTTATTTTCTTTTCAAATTGATCTCTCTTATCCAT
>CALRRX020000480.1:0-3350 GCA_943370675.1 Reyranella massiliensis 521
AAGCACATTTTTTAGGAAAGTGAACGGAACAAGATAATTCGAAACAAAAATTTGAATCTGATTCAGAAAATCATCCTATAAAAATAAAGTAAGGTTTACTTCGCTTTTTTAAAGGGAAATCTTAAACTCTAAACTACTTTAAAATTAAAAAGGGCCGCTAAATGCGACCCTTAAAACTGTATCAGATTAGATCAAATAACCTCGGAAGGAACAGCGAAATTTCGGGGAATATCATGATTAAAGCCAAGGCAATAATCATTGCCAAGAAGAATGGCAGTAAGGGCTTGATCACCTGTGTCAGAGAGATTTTTGCAATAGACACACCCACGAATAAGAGTGAACCAACAGGTGGAGTACATAAGCCGATACAAAGATTGACTACCATCATAATCCCGAAATGAACTGGATCTACGCCTACCTTGGCCACCACAGGAAGAAAGATAGGAGTGAAAATCAAAACAGCCGGGGTAATATCCATAAATGTCCCCACTATGAGCAAAATGACATTGATTAAAATCAAAATCACCCATTTGTTATCGCTAACATTGAGCATAAACTCACTGATTTTCTGAGGTATGTCTTCAGCTGACATCACCCATGACATACTCATTGAAGTTCCAATCAATAAGAGCACAACGGCTGTGGTTTCGGAGGACCTCACTAAAATCCGAGGAAGTTCGCTCAATTTAAGCTCTCTGTAGGCAAGGGATAAAAGCAAGGTGTACACCACTGCAATTGCAGAGGCTTCAGTAGCAGTGAAAACACCGGCCACAATACCCCCTATCACCACAAACAATAAGAATAAGCTTGGAATTGCTCTCCAGAATGATTTACCCAGAAAACTCAAGGTGACAGGTTCTCCTGCAGGCAAGTTATTTTTCTTGATGAAAATGGCGGCACATGCCATCAATACCAAGCCCAATAGAATTCCAGGAAGGTAACCTGCCACAAATAAGGCTGCGATAGAAACCCCGCCACTGGCTAAGGAATAAATGATCAACACATTGGAAGGAGGAATGATCAAACCTGTGGTAGAGGAAGTAATGTTCACTGCCGCACCGAGGGTTTTTGGATAACCTTCTTCGTCCATTCTCTTACCCAAAATACTTCCCAAAGCGGAAGCAGCTGCGGCAGCCGAACCAGCGATCGCTCCAAATAGCATTGAGGCAATCACATTTACATACAATAGACCTCCAGGAAGTTTTCCAGTAAGTCCCTTTGCAAAATCAATCAATCGATTGGCAATTCCTCCTTTATTCATAATCTCTCCTGCCAGCACGAAAAAGGGAATAGCCAGTAGGGAAAAACTATCCAGACCAGTCGCTAATCGCTGGGCGATGGTAGTCGCCGATGGCAATGCTGCTACTGTAATAATCAGCGTAAAAAAGCTAGAGAGGCCTAAACTCCAAGCTACAGGTACTCCCAAAACCAACAAGGTCACGAAGCTGAGTACCAAAATCAATATACCTATCCACTCCATGATTATTCCTGATTTTTGATGAGTTGTACAATGTGGAAAATGTGGTAGTACACCACCAATAATCCTGAAAGAGGAACAATGCCATAAACCCAAGACAAGGGTATCTGTAGAGTTGCTGATTTTTGCTGCAAGATCTGGGTGATGTAAACCAAGTTACCGCCTCCCCAAACCATGATCACTGCTCCAAAGAAAATCACGATAGCATGGATAAAAAACTGTAGGTAAAGCAGTTTCTTTCCTTTGAGTTTTTCAGGCAAAATATCAATCGCCAAATGGCCATTTTTTCCAGAAACATAGGCTGAACCAGCCAAACCCAACCAGATCATGCTGTATCGGGAAAGTTCGTCCGTAAATGAACTTGGATCTCCCAACACGTAGCGGGAAAAAACCTGCCAAGTCACATTGATGACCATCAAGCCCATCAATACCGCAATGAGGACTTGGATAAATTGATCTAATTTCTCTTTAAGCGCCATTACTTGGTATTTTGAATTCGTTGGATAAGTTGGGCGAGCTGAGGCTGCTCTTTGGCCACCAACTCATAAACAGATTTAACCTGATTTTGGAAAGGCTCTTTGGAAGGATAGCTTACCTGTACTCCTGCTTTTTGCACCTCGCGCATGGATTCTTCCACTGAAGCTTTCCAAAGTTCGGACTGATAAATTGCAGATTCATCAGCCGCCTCCTGCATCCATTGCTGCTCTTCAGGACTGAGCTGCTCCCAAACCACTGTGCTTACCAGTACCACATCCGGAATTGCCGTATGCTCATCAATGGAAAGGTATTTACATACCTCATAATGGCGTGAATTGTAAAAACTCGGAAGGTTATTTTCAGCTGCATCTACGATTCCTTGTTGCAAGGCCGTGTAGAGTTCTCCGTAAGCTACCGGAGTCGGAGACCCTCCCATGCTTCGGATCATGTTGATCGCCATTTTGGATTCCTGAACTCTGATTTTTAAGCCTGCTAAGTCTGCAGGAGTTTCAATAGGCTTTGCTTTGCTATAAAAGCTTCTTTTGCCCGCATCATAAAAACAAAGGCCACGAAGCCAGAATTTTTCCGAACTCAACAAAAGCTCCGTACCGATTTCTCCATTGAGGACTTTGGAAATATGGTCATCATCTCTAAAAAGAAATGGAAGGCCTAGCACACTGATTTCTGGAGAAAAAGCTTCTAGAGATGCAGCAGAGACTTTGGTCATGCCCACACTACCGATTTGCAAAAGCTCCAAGAGTTCACGTTCGGTACCCAACTGTTGATTGGGATAAACTTTTACTTTGATTCTGCCTTTGGATTTTTCTTCCAGCTTCTTCGCGAGAAAAACCATGGCATTGTGTACCGGATGGGCAGTCACTTGAGCGTGCCCCATTTTGATGACTTTGATCCGAGAGTCGGATTGACAGCCGCCATATCCAAACAGGAGAAGCAGGCCAAAGATTAGGAATCTGTTGTATTTCATTTAGGGTCTATTTTCTCGTATGGAGGCGATAATATTCATGGCATTCTTGACAGATTCCTGAATTTCCGAAAAGGCTCTTTTTGCAATCAAGTCTTTTCTAAATAGTTGTGATCCCATCCCAACACAAAGAACTCCGGCATCAAACCAGGCCTTCATGCCTTTCTCTGTAGGTTCTACTCCACCGGTTGGGATGATTTCTATTTTTGGCATCACTGCATGTACTGCAGGGACAAATTCAGGTGTCAGAATGTTGGCAGGATAGATCTTTACTAGCTCAGAACCAAGTTCCTGAGCGAAAAAAACTTCGGAAACGGTTCCGCATCCGGGGATCCATGGCACCTCTACCCTAGTACAATATTCACCCAGTTTGGGGTTCATGACAGGCGCTACAATAAACTCAGCCCCCATGTC
>CALRRX020000481.1:0-3340 GCA_943370675.1 Reyranella massiliensis 521
TTACCGTAGATCATGACAAGGCAGCTAAACTCGGTGTGTCTGTCAGTGAATCGATGGAGACCTTGCAGAGTTACATCGGATCCTATTACGCATCTAACTTTATCCGATATGGAATGATGTATAAGGTGATGATTCAAGCCTCTCCGGAATATAGAACACAGCCAGAGTCACTCTTGGAAATGTATGCGAAAAACAAGGATGGAGAGATGGTGCCATACTCCAACTTTGTGAGCCTTGAGCGAGTCTATGGCCCTGAGCAGCTGACTCGATACAACATGTTTACTTCGGCCTTGATCTCTGGTGATGCAGCTCCGGGTTATTCTTCAGGAGACGCCATCAAAGCGGTGGAAGAAGTAGCCGCAGCTACCCTTCCACGAGGATATGACATCGACTGGTCAGGGATTACCCGCGAGCAAATCGCTTCAGGTAATCAAGCCGTGTACATCTTCTTGATCTGTTTGGTCTTTGTGTACCTCCTTCTCGCCGCCCAGTACGAAAGCTACATGCTTCCACTTCCTGTGATCCTTTCACTTCCTGCAGGGATCTTTGGATCGTATTTCTTTCTTCAACTAGTCGGCTTACAAAACGATATCTACGCTCAGGTTTCCCTAGTCATGCTGATCGGTTTGCTGGGTAAAAACGCCATTTTGATTATCGAGATCGCGATTCAAAACCGCGCAAAAGGTATCTCCATTCTGCAGAGCGCCATCAATGGCGGGGTGGAACGTCTCCGTCCGATTTTGATGACCTCGTTTGCCTTTATATGTGGTTTGATTCCATTGACCATTGCTTCCGGTGCAGGTGCAATCGGTAACCGAACCATCGGAACCGCCGCTGCGGGAGGAATGCTAATCGGTACAGTGATTGGTGTGTTTTTGATCCCGGGATTGTATGTGGTTTTTGAAACCATCGATACCAAGATGAAAGAAAAGAAAGCCAAGAAACTCCAGATCTCTTCACAAACCCAAGGAGCACACGCATGAAAAAGTTAGCAATTATCGGCGTCTTGGGGCTTGTTTTGGCTTCAGGATGCAAAGTAGGCGAGGTCACTAAGCCTCAATCCAGAATCAACTTACCAGGTGAATTTGCGACCGCGGAAGGTCAGGAAGCTGACTCAGTAGCCCAGGTTTCTTGGGAGAGTTTTTTCAAAGACGACAATCTCAAAACCTTGATTTCCTCAGCTTTGAGCAATAATCAGGACAACCTCATGACCCTTGAGCGAATCAAAGCTGCTAGGGCCTCCATGATGGCCGCCAAAGCGGGACTCTTTCCAGCTGTGTCCGGAATGGCAGGTGCCAGCCGTCGTAAGTTTGGAGAATATACCATGGATGGAGTGGGTAATTTTGACACCAACCTTTCAGAAGACTTACCTGCTGATAAAAGAATCCCTGACCCTTACCGTGATTTCATCATTGGAGCCAATTTCAACTGGGAAGTGGACGTTTGGGGAAAGCTTAGAAATCAAAAACGTGCTGCTGCTTCAAGGTATTTAGCCTCTGAGGAGTTTGCCAAAAGTGTTCGTACTTGGTTGGTTTCGGATGTAGCGACCACGTACTACGAACTATTGGCAACCGATGCCGAGATTGAAGTACTAAATGAAAACATCCGTCTTCAAGACCTCGCACTGCAACTGATCATAGAGCTGAAAGAAGGTGGACGAGCCAATCAGCTTGCCATCGATCAATTTGAGGCTTTGGTGCTCAACTCCAAATCTCAACTTGAAGAAAAGCTTCGAGCACAAAAGAACCTCGAATATGCACTTACCAGATTGGTAGGTAGAGTTGAAGTCGCCTTGGAACGTACCAGCCTAGACGAAGCTGTGGAAACTCCAAAAGTGATGGAAATTGGGATTCCTGCCCAACTGATCCAACTAAGACCGGATGTAAAGGAGGCGGAATTGAATCTCCAAGCGACCAACTTCAATGTTTTGGCAGCGAAGGCAGCTTTCTATCCTTCCATCAATCTCTTTGGAATGGCTGGATTCAATGCCTTTGAGTTTTCCAAACTCTTCTTCAATCCAGCCTCCACCATGTACCAACTAGGGGCGGGATTGACTGCGCCGATTTTCAACAGAAGGGTGGTTCAGACAGAATTTGAACTGGCAAGAGCTGACCAGCAGATTGCCTTGCTGGATTATGAGAAGCGAACGTTGAATGCCTACCTCGAAGTACTCGATCTAGTCAATCAAATCAGCACACTTGACAATCAGCTGAAGCTCAAAGAAAATGAGGTGAATGTACTCCAACGCTCCATCGAAAATTCAAATACGCTTTTCTCTGTAGGATACGCCAACTATTTGGAAGTAATCACCGCTCAGACTCGGGCACTTGAATCTGCGATTGAGCTGGCTGATCTGAAAGCCTCCCGTCTTCAGTCGCACGTGCAGCTGTATCGTGCCTTAGGCGGAGGATGGAATTAATACTCATGAAAAAAGACCGAAGCAATTCGGTCTTTTTTTATGCTTTCACCTGAATCAGGCTTGAGGAAGCCTGAATGCCTGTCTTGCCAGCAATTTCCACATTCCCTTTTCTCGGGTCCAGATCATCATCAGCCCGATGTTTAGAGTATTGGTATTTCCATTGGAAACAATGCTTGCTTTGACATTGTGCCTCACGATGGCTAAGTCTTTATGAGGCATGCTAACCTCCAAATCCGAAATGTCCCAAGATTGGTAGTCCGACTTTTTTGAAGCAAATACAGCCAAAAATTCCTCCTGATTTTCGATCACTCCGCTGGAGTGTCCATAGTCCAAATGCACCGAGGTAAGTTGACGGAGCGCTTCCACATTTTCATCTAACATGGCTAATCTTAGCTGGAAAACAGCCTCTTTGACTTCAGCATCACTTTGAGAAAAAGCAGGAATGCTGATCAGAAGTAGGAAATAAATCAGGATTGCTTTCATGGATTTTTGGGTTGATTTTGTTCAATTTAAAGAAAAATCGTCTCCATTTTAAGCCAATCACTTTTTCTATGTCCAGAAAACCTTTTTCCAACCAAATCACCCAACTTGACCCTGCCAAGGAACATGAGAAGATTTCCTTTCTGCTTTCCTGCCATGTTTTTCCTTGGGACTTGGAGCGAGCTTTGGAGTTTGCTTTGTTTCGAACCTTCGCCGTTCCCACTATTTCTGGACTTTTGGCAGAAACAGGGGAATTTGAGCATCGGCCACGGAAGCGCTACGATGACACAGAATTGATCCTTTTTGAAATTCTGGAACACGGCATGAACAGCCTCAGAGGCAAGCGAGCGATTCGGCGAATGAACTCCATGCATGGACGCTTTGAGATCTCCAATGATGATTTTCTCTACGTGCTGTCCACTTTTATTTTCGAGCCGATTC
>CALRRX020000482.1:0-3325 GCA_943370675.1 Reyranella massiliensis 521
CCAGGCACTAGCCAGTAAACATGGAGCGAAGATTCTGCTGAGAATTGACGACTTGGACAGAGAGCGGTACCGGCCAGAGTATGTGCAGGATATTTTTGACACCCTTGATTTTCTCGAAATCGAAATTGACCTCGGGCCAAAATCACTTCGTGAAGTAGAAACCGAATGGTCTCAGGTACACCGAATGCAACTTTATGAAGAGGCATTGGCCAAATTGAGAACTACGGGAAAGTTATTTTCCTGTGACTGCTCCAGAAATAAAATTCAGCAGATTGACCCTCGTGGCTACTACTTAGGTCAATGCTTAGATCGCCGAATCCCGCTGGACAAACCCGATACTGCATGGAGAGTGAACACCCTTGAAGCTGACTTTTCCCAATTCACTGAATACCCCAACTTTCGTAAAACAGACCTGATTCCTGAGGAGACGGCTTTTTATGTGGTAAGAAAAAAAGACAGACTTCCTGCCTACCACCTGATCTCGGTAGTTGATGATCTTCATTTTGGAGTGGACTTGATCGTAAGAGGAAAGGATCTTTATGCCTCTACCTTAGCCCAATTGGATCTAGCTAGGCTTCTTGGGGAAGAGCGATTTAACCAGAGTACTTTCCTCCACCACGAACTGATCAAAGGCTCCAATCAGTCTAAACTATCCAAATCAGCCGGAGACACTTCCATTCAATTTCTAAGAAAAGAAGGAAGGAAGCTTCAGGAGATCCACTTGCTTCTCGCAAAAATGATTGGAAAAGAACAAGAATTTCTAGAGCACCAAGACTTCCATCTGCTGTTTTCATTCTAAAAAAAATGGTCCTGAAATCAATTCGGGACCATTTTTAAAATTCAGTTTGCCAACTTCTTACTTGTACTTCGCAGGCTGGCCTGGAGCAACAGCTGATTTTTGGATGAATTGGCGGATGTCTTCATTGGAAGTCGCCAAATCCTCAGCTCTCAAGTACATCATGTGGCCTGAACGGTAACCTTTGAAATCAATCCGGTTTTTCATTTTGCCATTTGGATCGATGTGCCAAGTGCTATACTTCGCATTGAAGTAATCTGTACCTCCGTCAAAATAGCCCGACTGAACCATTAGATGTAAGTATGGATTTTGTCTCATGGCAGTACCTAAGTCATTCCCGGTGTTTTCATTGCTTCTATCCCATGGATTGACAGGACCGAAAAGGTTGTAAGTCAAATCCGTATTGAACTTCAGGACATTTTTAGCATAATGGTTGAAAGCCGGAGCAAAAGCATGGTTCCAGCTTGTCAAGGCTGGATCAAAATCATAAGCCGAGCCCGCTTCCATTCGATCAAACCCCTTGTATCGGCTATCCAATCTACCGATGGTCATTCCGTCTCTTTCTCTAAGCAATTCTTTCCAGAAAAAGCTTGTAGGCACCATCAAGTTATATTGAAGAATGGCCTCTTTTTTCAAACCGGAGTAATATGCCATCTTGGTAGCAATCGCATCACGCTCGGCTTCCGAAAGCATGCCGCCTTTGGTCATAGCAGGAAGAATCTCATTGATGGCCATAGGCTCAACAATTGCCAGGATTTCATCTAGATCTTTTGCTTGAAGTTCGGCAGGAAGCGCCTTATGGTACCAAGCCGTAGCGGCATAGTATGGCCAATAGTTCGCCATTTTCACAGGACCACCTCTCTCAAGTCCCATATCGGTTGGGGACACCAAGATCACCCCATTGAAATACATCCAGTGGGAGTTTTGAAGTTGGGACACCAAGCCAGCCACTCGGGTAGTACCGTAGCTTTCGCCGATCAGGTACTTTGGAGAAGCCCATCTGTTTTGACGGGTCACAAAAGTATTGACCCAATCCGCCAGGTACTTGATATCCGAATTGATTCCGAAGAAGGTGCTTCTTGGCGTATCTTCTTTCACGATGCGGGAATAGCCTGTATTTACCGGATCCACGTAGACAATATCTGCCACATCAAGAATAGAATGTGGGTTTGCCTTTGTTCCGTAAGGCTGTACGGGATAGCCCTCATCGTCGATATTCAGGATTACAGGACCCGTGTATGCCAAGTGCATCCAGATAGATGCCGAACCAGGACCACCATTGAAGGAAATGACAAGTGGTCTTTTGGTTTTGTCTGCGATATCGGTGCGCTCGTAATAGGTGTAAAACAAAGAAGCAATCGGTTCTCCCTTGTCATCCCATACAGGCTGAGTGCCTGCGGTAGCTTTGTAAGGTACCCGCTTGCCTTTGATGGTTACCTCGGCGGTAGATTCCACTTTGGATTCCACGTCGATTTTTCTAGTCGTCTGGGCAGAAACCACCGCTACAAAAAGCAGTAGTGCCAAACTCAAGTAGATTTTTCTCATAGGTGTATCGTTGAATATTGGGTTAGAAATTAGAGGTAAATCATGATTGGTTGGAGCTCATTTTACAGGAATGGAAAATTAATGCTCCTTTCTCAGGTTACTGGTGCCTACCAATTTGGAGATCACAATAGCCGGATATAAAATCCCTACCGCAGAGAGGAATACAGAAATCATCTTAGAAACAATGTTTACGGGAATGTAATCTCCAAATCCGACGGTAGTCAAAGACACCAAACTGAAATAAATATAGGCCGAGTAATCATTGTCCAAACCGCTGAATTCATGGAGCCCGGAGATGGAGTCTCCCAGGAGCAAATTGGTAATCTCAAAAGAAAAGGCCCCCAAAATTGCCAAGAGCAAATACACATTGATTGCCCCAATAACTCTGTAAAAATTGATCTCATCATTTCTAAATAAAATCCTGAAATTCAAAAAGATGAACACAATCATATTCAGTAAACCTATTACTCTCTCTGCTAGGTAAAACTCCACAGGCAAATCGCTGAATCTCAAAAAACGCAGAATTAATTGGGTAAAAAACAAGCTCGAGGTAAGCAAGATTAAAAAGCTATTGGTGGATGACCAAATCCCCGTAAAAAACAGGAATAGAAACACCACGTTCACAAAAATCAATTCTACTTGCTGGAATTCAATTAGAACTGGAAGTACAAAAACGGTGAACATAAGAACCAACAACAAGACTACGAAACTCGCATCTGTCAGCCAGTAGTCATTGATGTGTTTCACCAGTCTTTGAATATGCTTTCTCATCTTTTAGGAGAAAATGGTGATTTGTCCGGTCAAAACCTGTATTGCTTTTCCTTGGATAAAAACCCGATCGTCGTGCTTTTCGAGCTTAAGCTCCCCTCCTCTTTTGCTCGCCTGGTAAGCGCTCAACTGCGTTTTCCCCGTCTTTTGATTCCAATAATCCATTAGCGCACAATGTGCAAATCCTGTGACTGGATCTTCAGGTACTCCCACATT
>CALRRX020000483.1:0-3322 GCA_943370675.1 Reyranella massiliensis 521
TGAGAGCAGGAGGAGCTGGAATCCCGGCCTTTTTTACGCCAGCAGGAGTAGGTACTGAAGTAGCGGAAGGGAAAGAAGTCCGTGAATTTGATGGAAAACTATACCTAATGGAACGCTGGCTTCGGTCTGATTTTTCGTTGGTAAAAGCATGGAAAGGAGACACAGCAGGTAATTTGATTTTCCGTGGCACAGCCAGAAATTTCAATCCCATGATGGCTGCTGCCGGAAAAATCACCATCGCTGAGGTAGAAGAATTGGTGCCGGTAGGTGAACTTGATCCCAATCAGATTCATGCTCCTGGAATCTATGTTCAGCGAATTTTCCAAGGAAAAGACTACGAAAAGCGTATCGAACAGCGTACCATTTCCAAATAACAAGTAAGCAGAAGTTGGATTTTCTTGTGTCTTGCTTCTCCTGTCTTACTTCTTTTATCTAGTGTCTAGTTTCTTTTGTCTTGAATCTCAGAACGAACCCAAATGCTAACCAAAGAACAAATCGCCCAACGAATCGCCAAAGAGGTGAAAAATGGGCAATACATAAATCTGGGCATCGGCATCCCTACCCTAGTTGCCAATTATATTCCTACCCATCTCGATGTAGTACTTCAGTCTGAGAATGGACTTTTAGGAATTGGCCCCTTCCCTACCGAAGATCAAGTAGATCCAGACTTAATCAATGCAGGAAAGCAAACCATTACCATGGTGGCAGGGTCTGCATTATTTAATTCTGCCGAATCCTTTGCCATGATCAGAGGTGGCCATGTCCACCTTACTATCCTAGGAGCTATGGAAGTGTCGGAAAACGGAGACATCGCTAACTGGAAGATCCCCGGAAAAATGGTCAAAGGAATGGGCGGAGCAATGGATTTAGTCGCCTCTGCCAAAAACATTATCGTCGCCATGCAGCACTGCTCCAAAGACGGCCAGTCTAAGCTATTGCCATCTTGCAGTCTTCCAATCACGGGAATCAGATGTGTGAAGAAAATCGTATCCGACTTGGCAGTTTTGGAAATTGCAGCCGAAGGTGGCTTTATCCTCAAAGAGCGGGCGCCAGGAATTAGTGTAGATGAAATCAAAGCTAAAACAGCGGGTAAACTGATCATTGAAGGGGAAGTGCCAGAAATGAAATTCGATTAATTTTGCGGCAGGGAACCCGAAAACACAAAAACCAGTTTCCCGATAAAATTCAAACAAATGAAAAAGTCAGAAATCAAATTCCAGGTCGAACTGGATGCTAATAGCCTTCCTAAGGCAATTCTTTGGGATGCCTCAGACAAAGAAGCCGAGGGTCTTGAGTCCACTAAAAGTATCAGTTTGAATGTTTGGGATAATCTCAATCATTCCACTTTGAGGATCGACCTATGGACAGAAGAAATGTCTGTCGCAGAGATGAAGCGATTTTACATTGACATCATCGGAGGTATGGCTCAGACTATTTTAAATAGCACAGGAGATGAATATATGTCAGAGGAAATGAAGGATCTCTGCGATCGTTTGGTCAAACATGTAAATGAAGAGAACAAGAAAAACTCTAAATAAAAGCAGCCTTTTAATTAAAATAAGCCCGGATTTATTCGGGCTTATTTGTTTTTTGAAAATTATTTATCAAATCTATTTTTATTGAATTTTTAAGGAAAAGTCAACTGAACTAAGCTTTCGCTAATAGATTTTCATTTTTTTTAATTTATCTCAAAAAACCATCTCAGTTTCCAAATATAGGCTCTTATAGAAATTTTATAAGGCATACATTTTTTCCAAACAAGCCATAGAAAATTATCTTTTTAACATAAATTTCGAATAATTGAGTCGAAATCTATCCGATTCATTAATCATCCAAACAATTTACAAAATAGCCTATGAAAAATTTTACCAGAAAAATCTGGGGCTCAGTGTTGTCGTTTGCACTGTTAGTTTCCTTGGGAACTACCATGGCACTTGCCCAGACTACCATCTCCGGTACGGTTACTGATGCAGGAACCAAGGAAACGCTGGTTGGGGTAAATATTATCGTTAAGGGAAAAGTGATTGGAACCATCACAGACCTTTCGGGAAAATTCACTCTCAATGTCAATCAAGCACCTCCCTTCACCTTGGTGTTTTCCATGGTAGGATTCAATTCCAAAGAACTGGAAGTGACTGGAGGAATGTCAAACCTCTCTATTGAACTCGCTGAATCCTCAATTATGGGTCAGGAAGTCGTGATCTCTGCATCTCGTGTGGAAGAAAGCATCATGAAATCTCCTGTTTCTGTAGAAAAGATGGATATCATCGCCATTCGGGAAGTTCCTCAGGCTAGTTTCTATGATGCCTTGAATAACATGAAAGGTGTAGAAATGAGCACTCAATCATTGACCTTTAAGTCATTTAACACAAGAGGTTTTAACGCAAATGGTAACGTGAGAACAGTACAAATGATCGACGGGATGGACAACCAAGCCCCAGGTCTAAACTTCTCCGTGGGTAACATTGTAGGTATCTCTGAATTGGATCTTGAAAGTGTTGAATTGCTTCCAGGTGCATCTTCAGCTCTTTATGGTCCAAACGCGATCAACGGTATCCTTTTGATGACCTCTAAGAATCCATTCCAGTATCAGGGTCTTTCTGCTAATGTCAGAACAGGTATCATGAACGAGAGCAGCAGAACCAATCCTAGCACTGGTTTCTATGATTTCAGCGCCAGATATGCGAAAGCCTTCAGCGATAAAGTAGCCTTCAAGGTGAATATGTCTTATTTGAGAGCAGATGACTGGCAGGCAAATGATTTTAGAGATCAGTCTTTGTTGAATGGTTCTACTATTGCGACAGGTTCACTAGCAAATAACCCTGCATTCAATGGTGTCAACATCTATGGTGATGAGACGAATGTGAATATGTTCAGCATTGCACAGCAAATGGTTACTGCCGGAGTTCTTCCAAACGCAGCTTTGGACGTAATTCCACAGACTTTTGTTTCTCGTACTGGTTACAGAGAATCTGATTTGGCCGATTATGGAACCAAGTCTTTGAAGTTAAATGCAGCATTGCACTGGAGAATTACTGACCGAGTAGAAGCAATTCTTCAAGGAAATTACGGTTTCGGTACTACTGTTTACACTGGCGCTGATCGTTACTCCATCGCAAACTTCAACATGGGTCAGTACAAGGCTGAATTGAAAGGCGCCAACTGGTTCTTGAGAGCATATACCACCCAAGAGCGTTCAGGAGATGCATTTGCTGTGGGTATTGCTGCACAGGGTATCAACGAAGCTTGGAAGCCAAGCACAACCTGGTTCCCTCAATACGTAGGAGCTTTCGCTCAAGCAAAATTGCAAGGAGCTAATGAT
>CALRRX020000484.1:0-3319 GCA_943370675.1 Reyranella massiliensis 521
TACACTTCGATAGAAAATCACACTTTCAGGATCATGCGCTTGAAGCGCGATAGTGCCTCTGTCAAATTTTTTATCCCCAGCATTAGCAGGTCTTTTAGAATCCTCTGATTCATCATATTCCATAACTACCTTATCGTTGATTTTTACAGTGGCTTTATCCCCATTCACAATGATGTGATAGGTATACCATTCCCCATCATTTACATACACATCACGCACGTCATTAAAAGAGTAGAGACTTCCGGATTTTCTCCAATCACCATGGGTTTGATTTACCTGAACCTCATAACCTTTGTTAGGCCAGCCATTTTCTTGATATGCAGTATGAATGAATATTCCTGAATTAGCTTTAGGCATCGTCTTTACTTCTACTTTGAGCTCAAAATTTTTGAAATCATGATTGCCCACAGGTCCATTGTAGAACGCATGAGCTCTTGGACCATCTACTTTAATTGTTTTATCTACTACAGAGAAAGAGGAGGAATTTTCGGAAATTTTCCATCCTTCCAAATCTTTACCATTAAATAATTCTACCCATTTTCCTTTTTGGGCAAATGATGAAAATGAAAGGCAAGAAACTAGAATAAATACAAAGAGGTTCTTCATGTGTTAGAGATTTTGGGTTAATGAAAAGTAAGATAAATAAGAATAGGAATAGTCCAATTACCATAAATAGAAAAAGGCCCTGAAGCAATTACCCCAGAGCCTTTTCCAACGAAAATGAGTCCTAATTAAAGGTCAATACCCATAAAGGACATGAAAGCAATTCCCATTAGTCCAGTCAAAAGCATGGTGATACCAAGACCTTTCAAACCATTTGGTACTTGAGAATATTTCAAGCGCTCACGAATAGCAGCCAACAAGACGATAGCCAACATAAAGCCAAACCCAGAGCCAAAGCCGTAAACGGCTGATTCTGCCAATGTATAATCTCGCTGTGCCATAAATAAACAACCACCAAGGATTGCACAGTTTACTGCAATAAGTGGAAGGAAAATTCCCAATTGACCATAGAGGGCAGGAGAAAACTTTTCAACCACCATTTCCACCAACTGAACGATGCCCGCAATGATTGCGATGAACATGATGAATCTTAAGAAAGAAAGGTCAATAGAAGCAAGATCAGCAGAGATCCAAGTCAAAGCGCCTTCTTTTAATACAAATTCATTAAGAATCCAGTTGAAAGGAACTGTGACACCCAGCACGAAAACTACTGCTGCCCCAAGACCCATTGCTGTACTTACTTTTTTGGATACGGCAAGAAACGAGCACATTCCAAGGAAATAAGCGAAAATCATATTGTCGATAAAAATCGACCGAATACCTAAGCTAAATAATTCCATAATTGATAGGAAGTTAATTAATGTTCAACATAACCAGTCTTGGTACGCTGTACCCAGACGATCAATCCCAAGATGATAAATGCACCGACCGGAGTTACCATCAATCCATTCGTAGCAAGTGTGAAATCATCACCGATCAATCCTGAAATGAAGTCAAACACTTGAATTCCAAAAACTGATCCTGAACCCCAAAGCTCACGGAAAAAAGCAACTGTCAAGATAATCCAAGAATATCCAAGAGCAGAGCCAAGACCATCTAGCATAGAATCATAAGGTTTATTACCCATAGCAAAAGCTTCCAAGCGTCCCATAACAATACAGTTAGTAATGATCAAGCCGATAAATACGGAAAGCTCCTTATACATATCGTAGGCGAATGCCTTCAAGATTTCACTTACAATAGTTACTAACGTAGCAACAACTGCAAGTTGAACAATGATACGTACTCGAGCAGGAATCGTGTTTCTCATGATTGAGATCACGAAGTTAGATAAAGCCACAACGAAGATTACAGAAATAGCCATTACCAAGGTCGGCTTCATCTGTGTAGTGACCGCTAAGGAAGAACAAATACCTAAAACCTGAACCGTTACAGGATTATCATCTATCAAAGGATCAGTGATCAGCTTTTTTCTTCTTTTTGAAAACAAAGGCTCAGCTGGTTTAGCTACTACCTTTTCCAAAGTTTCTGCACTCATATTTAATAATGTTTGAGTTTTAGTTTATAAACCAGCTACCGCTTTTGATGATGATTTCGCTTTGATATAAGCTTCATAGTGTCCCATATATGCTTTAAGCATATTGTTTACACCATTACCAGTGATTGTAGCTCCTGACATGCCGTCCACTTTATGAGGATCTGAAGAATAATCTTTGCCTTCGCCCTTTTGCATTTGTACAGCAATCAAGGCACCGGCTTCATCAAAGATTTTTTTACCTACATATCTAGCCTGTACTTCGCCTTCAGTGATTCTTGCTCCCAAACCTGGAGTTTCGGATGCGTGCGCTAGTGTAATCCCACCAATGGTATTCATATCAGTTTCCAAAGCTAGATAACCCCAGATAGCATCCCACAATCCAGCACCATAAAGTGGGAAAATGTATGATTTTACATCATCAGCATTGCCTTCTGCATGGAAGATGAAAACTGGATAAAGTCTTTCTTCTGCAGGCTTTTTATAGTCTTTAGCAATTTCCACTTTCTCAGCTGTGATTCCTCCTTCAGTTACTTCTTGACCAGAGATATTTACCACAGTAGATGAAATGCGACTAGAATAAAACTCATTAACCTGCTCAGGTGTCATAGCTGCAATTTCTTCAGCACTGATAACCGCACCAAGAATCTGCTTCTTCTTATCCAGAGCAATGGCCTCCTGCTGACGAGGTCCCAATATTTGAGCAGAGCCTGATAGTAGCAAGCCCAAGATCACTGTTAAAACAGCAGAGTATACGATGATATAAGTATTAGACTGTTGCACGTTGTAGCCTCCTTGTTTTATTTGCTTTTACTACATAATAATCGATCAATGGTGCTACGACATTCATAAACAATACCGCAAGCATAATTCCTTCTGGGTAGGCAGGATTGGTAACTCGAATAATCACAGTGAACACCCCAATCAAGATGCCGTAGATCCATTTACCTGTCTCGGTTTGAGCAGCAGACACTGGATCTGTTGCCATAAATACAACACCGAATGCCAAACCACCCATTACCAAGTGATACTGTGCTGGCATTGCCATGTATTCGTTAACAGCAAGGGCATTCATAACAAGTCCCATGGCATATGCTCCACCGAATCCGCCTACGATGATCTTCCAGCTTGCAACACCAGTAGCTACTAGTATTACAGCACCAACAAGGGCCATTAAAGTGGAAGTTTCACCAATTGAACCAGGAATCCAACCCATGAACATATTGAAGAAACTGTAATCTGCACCTAAACTGGCATTGTGAGTATTCAAAGCATCCACTA
>CALRRX020000485.1:0-3308 GCA_943370675.1 Reyranella massiliensis 521
CAGTTTATCCACCTTGGGTCTTATTACAAACTGGCAGTAAGGCTGCATACCGTTTTGGTTAAAATAATCCTGATGATAGTCTTCAGCTGGATAGAAATTGGTAAAGGCGGTGATTTCTGTAACAATTGGGGAGTCGAAAATTCCCGCTTGATTCAGCTCGGACTTCATGGACTCGGCGATTTCCTTTTGGGAATCACTCAAGTAAAAAATCGAAGAACGGTACTGAGGCCCCACATCAGCACCTTGCCTGTTGAGGGTGGTAGGATCATGGGTAGCCCAAAAAACTTCTAATAAGGCTTCAAGCGAAATCTTACTTGGCTCAAAAATGACTTGAATGACTTCGGCATGTCCCGTAGTTCCGGTGCATATCTGCCTGTAAGTTGGTTTTTCTACCAATCCCCCAGCATAACCCGAGATCACTTCCCTGACACCTTCGAGCCTTTGGAATACTGCTTCGGTACACCAAAAGCAACCACCCCCAAGAAGGATTACATCAAAGCCTGTAGGAATTTCAAGGACTGTACGCGGGAGTTGAGGATGGGAGGTCATAGCTTTTCTTTAGAATTTAAAACCACAGAGGAGGAGGATTGGTTTTGGGAAGTTGAAATTCTCACTGGACCTCTGGGTTGCTTATTGGGATCGACTGGTAATCCTTTTTGGGTGACTAGGATCAGTCCTTCCCGATACATGGCCATCATTTCCTCCTGAATATCGGGCATAAAATGCCTCCAATCTTCAGGATAAATCTTTCTAACCACCTCCGATGGACAAAAACTGGATTTTCTCCTCCTGCAAAAATCAAGAATAGCGGTCCTCAATACCTCCATTTCTCCAATTTAATGGCAAATCATCACAAATGCCGGCGGGAGATTTTTGAAGGTAAATTTTGCATCTACTTTTGAGAAGTATTTTAAAAAGAGCTTTTTGAGCAAATAGGAGTAGCAGATTTGGATAAACTTTCCTTGTGGTTTGAGAGATGCTTTGGACTGTTTCAAGATTTGATCCGTGGCCTCTTTGGGGATGAAGCTAAATGGCAAAGAAGAGAGCACATAATCGACCTTTCTATCGCCAATGTAATTGGCAATATGCTCAGCGGAATCGTTAATAATCTTCACATTCGGCTGAGGAAATTGCTTTTTCATAGCCGCACAGAATGATGGGTTGATTTCGAATACCAGCAATTCTGCGGAAGGACTTAGACGGTCCACAATACCTTGCGTAATACTGCCGTCCCCCCCTCCTAATTCGACAACCAAATCAACATGCTGCAGATCAGTAAAGGACAACATTTTTTTAACCAAAGCTTTAGAACTAAAAGTTACAGCTCCTGTGGTGGTAAGGTTGGAATAAAGCTCAACCAACAAATCTGATTTACTCATAATGTGAAAATGACCATGGAAGATACCTGATTTTGACTTATATTTTGGACAATCTGTTAAAACTTAATCAATAAAATATGGCCCAAAAGGCTGAAATCCGGTCAACATTTTTGGATCAAACTCAAAAAGTACTCAGGAATTTTTGGGGTATGTCCTTGATTTTTTTGGTGTTAATGTTACTATTTAGAGTGATGGAGCTCTATCTGATTTTCAAAAATCATGTGGTAGATTTTACCTTTTCAGATGTGGTCTTGTATGGTTTTTTGGAAGATCTAAAGTGGATTTTTTACTTTCTCGGCCTTATTTTCATCGTATTCATCACCTTGTCCCTTGTTTCAAAAGGTTTTGCAAAAATCTTGGCGCAAGTCATTTTGACCTTGGCCTTAATGGTCCATGTGGCTCTGATCTTTTATTTTACTAAAACACTATTGCCACTTGGCAAAGACCTTTTTGCCTACAATTGGAATGACCTAGTACTTACTATATCCTCTTCAGGCCAGTTGAATTTTACAAATGGAATCCTTGGAGTAGCACTGATTGCCTTTCTGCTTTGGCTGCTTAATCTTGGGATTAGACATTTTCCTCTCAAGCTTAACCTATCCTTATTTCTGACAGGTGTACTGTTTTCTATGGTGGTCTCCTTTGCGATTTTACCTAACCTCATCAGTACAGGCAACAGTGAAACCAAGCGGAATGTAGAGCTGAACAAATCCCGCTTTTTGACTGAAGAGGCTTTTGATTATTGGCTTTATGGAGGCGAATATTATTTTGATTTTTACCTCAGGGGAAGCAATGATGATCTTTTGGTTCAAAAGGAATTTACCAATGATGAATATCCTTTTGTCCACAAAAGCAATTACCCGGATGTCCTTGGACCCTTTTTCGATTCGTTGGAAAGACGCCCCGATATCGTCTTTATCTTCATCGAAAGCTTGGGTAAAGCCTACTCTGGAAAAGATGCCTATTTGGGTTCTTTCACCCCGTTTTTGGATTCGCTCGAGCAGCACTCTTTGGTTTGGACCAATGCGATTTCTTCCACTGGACGGACTTTTGGCCTTTTACCAGGTGTATTTGGGGGTTTGCCATTTGGCGAAAAAGGATTTCTTGAGCTTTGGGACGAATTCCCGTACCATCAGTCATTGCTGAGTGTATTGAGAGAAAATGAATATGAGGTTCGGTATTTCATTGGTGCAGATAGAAACTTTGACAAAGTCTCCAATTTCCTGGAATATCAGCAAGTATTTCAGCTAGAAGATGAATCCACATTCCTTCCAGGTTTTCAAAAATCTCCTTCACAAAACGGGTTTTCTTGGGGCTATGCAGACAAGGAGCTCTTCAAAAATGGGTTGCAAAAACTACCATTGAATCCAGAAAAGCCTCAAGTCAGGATTTTCCAAACGCAGACTTCGCACGACCCCTACCTTGTACCGGAAAGGGATTTTTACACCGCAAAACTCCAATCTCATTTGACTGATTATTTGGGATTGAGTACTGAAAAAGTGACCGAATACATGGCCTATCAGGATATTTACATGACGGTACTATATGCAGATGATGCCGTGAAGCTTTTCATAAATGAATACAAAAAGCGGCCCGAATTCAGCAATACGATTTTTGTCATTACGGGTGACCACAGACTACCTGAGGTTCCGATGTCCTCCAGAATAGATCGGTTTCATGTTCCCTTGATGATTTATTCGCCTTTGCTCAAGCGTAGGGATTACTTTAAAGGAATAAGTAGCCATTATGAAATCACCCCATCCATTCTTGCCTTTTTAGAAAAAAATGCAGGCATCAAACTGCCTGAAGAGGTTACTTGGCAGGGACAGGTCTTGGACACAGCACGTACGTTTCAGTCAAAAATCGCCATGCCGCTGATGAGAAATAAAAACCAACTTTTGGATTATATCCACGGAGAGTTTTTCCTCT
>CALRRX020000486.1:0-3307 GCA_943370675.1 Reyranella massiliensis 521
ATCATGGTGGTTTGGATAAAGTCAGTAATGGAAATCGCCCACATGCCTCCCAAGAAAGTATAGAAAACGACAATTCCCGCAGAAATCAACACACCCTGCATCATACTGAGGTCCGTTACGGCTCCCAAAACCAAGCTCAGAGCGATCAATTGGGCAGCTACATAGCCAAAGTAGGCCGGAATCATAAATACGGAGGAGAAAAATTCAATTCGCTTTCCAAAGGTCTTTTTGAACACATCACCAATGGTGAGTACGTTCATCCGGTACATGGGGCGTAGGTAAAACATCCCAAACAAAACCAAACACAAGGCTCCGCCAAAAGGGTCTTCTATCACTCCCAAAAGCCCTTCCTCAAGATACACCGAGGAAGCTCCAAAGATCGTCTCCGAACCAAACCAAGTTGCGAACAGGGCAGAGGCTGAAAGAAAAAGAGGCAGGGATCGTCCTGCCAGTACAAAGTCGTTGGAGTTTTTGACCAACTTGGAAGACCAAGCGCCTACAGCCACAGTCAATGCTAAATAGAGAATAATCGCAGTGAGCAGCAAGGCCTTAGAGCTTAGCTTTTACCGTACATTTTTTCACGAAGCGCCTTGATTTCGGCACTTGCCAAATAATCATCGTAAGGCATTCTTCGGTCAATGGTGCCATTTGGAGTGAATTCCACGATGCGGTTACAAGAAGACTGCACAAACGTGTGGTCATATGATGACATCAACACGGTACCGTTGAATTCGATGATGGCGTTGTTGAAAGCAGTGATCGATTCCAAATCCAAGTGGTTGGTAGGTTCGTCCATCACGAGCAAGTTTGGATTTTGCAGCATCATCTTGGAGACCATGCAACGAACTTTTTCACCTCCGGAAAGTACCGAACATTTTTTCAAGGTCTCCTCACCGGTGAAAAGCATTCTACCCAAAAAAGTTCTCACGTAGGCCTCTTCCTGATTGGTAGAGAATTGTCTCAACCAGTCGATCAAGTTGAGGTCTGTCTTGAAATAGGAAGAATTATCGTTTGGTAAGTAAGCTTTATTGATAGTTACGCCCCATTTGAAATCTCCTTTGGAGGGTTTGATTTCGTCGGTGATGGTTTGGAAGAATTTGTTGACTGCCTGCTTGGTCTTGGAGATAAAAGCAATTTTATCGCCTTTGTCCACCATTAGATTGACGTCTTTGAAATAAGTCACCCCGTCGGCTTTCAGCTCCAAATTTTCTGTCATGAAGATCTGATCACCGGCCTCACGCTCAGGTTTGAAAATGATTCCTGGGTATTTTCTGCTGGAAGGCTCGATTTCATCCACATTGAGTTTTTCGAGCATCTTCTTACGTGCTGTTGCCTGACGGGATTTGGCCACGTTGGCAGAGAATCGAGCGATAAAGTCCTGAAGTTCTTTTCGCTTTTCATCAGCCTTCTTGTTTTGATCCGAACGCTGCTTGAGGGCAAGTTGGGAAGATTCGTACCAGAAGGTGTAGTTACCGGAGTAGATCTTGATTTTACCAAAGTCAATGTCTACCACGTGAGTAGACACAGTATCCAAGAAGTGACGGTCGTGGGAAACGACGATTACTAGATTTTTGAAATCAATAAGGAAGTCTTCCAACCAGACGATCGTTTCCGCATCGAGGTCGTTGGTAGGTTCGTCAAGAATCAGGATATCAGGATTGCCGAAAAGTGCCTGTGCCAAAAGGACTCGTACTTTTTGATTACCAGCCAGATCTTTCATTAGGCTGTAGTGAATATCTTCTGAAATACCCAAGCCAGAAAGAAGCGCTGCAGCGTCGGACTCCGCATTCCAACCATCCATTTCAGCAAATTCAGATTCCAGTTCAGATGCACGGATTCCGTCTGCTTCGGTAAAATCCTCCTTGAGGTAGATGGCGTCTTTTTCACTCATGATGGCATAGAGCTTTTTATGTCCCATCAAGACCGTTTTGAGTACTTCTATTTCGTCAAATTCAAAGTGATTTTGCTTCAATACGGCCATTCGCTGACCGGGAGTGATGTTGATCGCACCGGAGGTGGAGTCCATATCTCCAGAGAGAATTTTCAAAAAAGTGGATTTTCCTGCTCCGTTGGCACCGATCACCCCATAGCAGTTGCCTGGTGTAAACTTTAGGTTGACATCTTCGAAAAGTGTCCTTTTGCCAAACTTGAGCGATAAATTATCTACTGAAATCATCGGAGTGTTCTGTTTTTGAGAGGCGCAAAGATAGAGAATAATATTTTTTCAGCTTGCCAAAATCCAGTTCCGGCAAGTCTTAATTTCATCCTTAAAGAATTTTCGACAGATAAGTTTGAAGGGTTTTTTATATTGACAGGTTGATTGCTTTCAAATGCGCGGACATTTCCTAAAAAGTTTTCTTCAGTACCTCCTAACTCTGATTGTTTTGATCGGCAGTCAGTCTAATTCGGTTGCGCAGATGTCCACCATCGGCAAAGAGTTTTGGGTCGGTTTTATGGAAAACAACAGGATTCTACCAAGCGGTCCAAACAATGCCGGTGCGGTGGATTATTGGATCATCCTGATCACTGCCAATGAAAACACGACCGGCGCAATTGAGTATGCCGGAAATTCTACCGGATTTACACTTTCTCAGGGTCAGCAATACACCCTAAGAGTTTCCTCACTGGAAATAGATATGATGCATCGAAGTTCGGGTGTCATTGAAAATAAAGGAATTCACATCACGTCGTCTGGGAAAATTGCTGTTCATGCCTTTAATGAACGCTTTAGAAGCGCTGATGGCACTGTGATTTTACCGGTTGGAGCACTTGGGAAAGACCACTATATCACTTCCCATTTTGAATTCAATCCTCAATCCAACCTGAATGTCAACAATGAAAGTACGCTTTTGGTCGTGGGGTCTGAGGACAATACCCGTATTGAAATTACGCTTTCAGAAAATTCCATTTCCGGAAATACCAAAGGCGTGCCTTATGAAATCACACTCAATAGAGGACAGAGCTATCAGATAAAGTCCCGATCTGATTTGACAGGTTCTAGAGTAAGGGTAGTAGGTGCCAATGCGGATGACTGCAAGAAAATTGCTGTGTTTGGAGGAAATAAATGGACCTCTGTGGGATCTTGTGGCAATGCCAATGATCACCTATTTCAGCAAACCTATCCCATCAATACTTGGGGCACTTCTTTCGTTCACACTGCTCTTGCCGGAAGAAGTTCTGGCGAACTGGTAAAGGTTCTTGCATCTGAGGATGGTACTGAAGTGAGGGTAAATGGAGCGTCAAAGGGCACGATCAATCGAGGGCAATGGATTCCTCTGGAATTTCCGGCAGATGAATCAGCTAAAAT